>DULR01000052.1 GCA_012840245.1 Clostridiaceae bacterium | reverse complement strand
GCCAGTCCATGTTAATCATCCTGAGCGAAGCGAAGGATCTTATCGATGGACGCCAGTCCATGTTAATCATCCTGAGTGCAGCGATAGCTCTGTTCCCGGAATGTTATTCTGAATAAAGGCAGGAAATTGCGGCTCAGAATGTCATTCTGGGCTAAACGCAGAATCTGTTTATTTATCCGGCAGGGAAATATTATATAATAACCGTGGTATGTTTCGGGAGCTTTTCATGCTTTAGTTGAAAATGCCGGAGGTTTTTATGGACACAATTATTTGTGACATTGCCAAAAACCGTTTAGTGAAAGAATTCAATGAAGCCCTGCAGAGCCTGGGGCTTTTTGTATCGTCGATCCGATTTGATGACAGTGTGGGTCTGTCTGTAATACTTGAATTATCGATGGCTGAAAGTGATTCGTTCTGCGCATAGCGAAAATTACGCGAACATGGGAAAAACTCGGAAACATCAAGTCTCCGAGTTTTATGGAAGGATCCATTTCATGGGTTAATCAACAACCGGTACATCTCTGAACAGAAGACTTATGCAGTATAGTCCTGCAATTCCTATGATAGAATATACAATGCTTGTACCCAAGGTTGCTGCACCGAATATGGCCACAACAAGGTCATATTGGAAAAGACCTACCAGCAGCCAGTTAAGAGCGCCTATGATAACGAGCAAAAGTGCAATTTTGTCAATCGGTGTTCTCATACTTCTGACTCCTTTGTTTTATTTCAGACGACAATCAGCCGTCTTCATTGATTTAGTGTGAACAGATTTCAAAAAATAATTCCTGTTTCTTATTGAAAAGAATGAATAATTCTGTTATATAATAAATACAACTCGGGCAAGCAGGAGCAAGAATTTGTGTTTATACGGAGGGAATAAAATGGCAGATTTCTGGGATACTGAAGAATTGATTGGGAAATTTGTGAAAAACAGCAGAGAAGAGATCCAGATCAAGAAAGTATCAAAGAATAATAAATCTTATATCGATATACGTGTTTTTTGGTATGACAGCAAAAGCGACGAATTCAGGCCCAGCCAGAAAGGCGTGGCCATTCCTTTGGAATTTGTCAGCGAGCTGAAATCTTTACTGGATACGATCGATTATTGATATACTTCAACCGCACCCGCATACGATATGCGGGTGCGGCATATCAGAACCGCACTTTGAGCCGGCCGGCCTTCAGGTAGGTGCGGATATAATAAAGATATGCAATCAAGACAAGGGATGTGATATAAATGGAATTAGCCCTTGTATCCCCCTATTTGCCTTCAGGAAGGATCAAAAAGGCCGTCTTGTCAGGTGATGCATCTTCGGAAATAATTGCTTCCCTGGCTGATTATGGAATTGAGATCATAAAGACTGAAAAACACCCTGTGCTTCCCAACGGTCTGGCAAAGCATGCCGATATGCAAATGGTGAATGTATGCAGGGGCGTTTTTGTTTATGCACCTGATACGCCTGAAAACACTTTATCCTCTTTAAAAGCCATCGGATATGAGCTCATCGAAGGAGCCACCCGCCTGAAAAGCCGGTATCCCTTTGATGTCGCGTATAACTGCGCGATCGTCGGGAAGAACGCTTTCTGCAATCCAAGATATACCGATCCGACCGTTCTTTCGATGCTTGATAAATGCGGGATCAGAATTTTTCCCGTAAAACAGGGGTATGCTAAGTGTTCGACCTGTATTATTTCTGAAGAAGCTATAATAACTGCTGATTCCAAAATACATGAGAAAGCGCTGGTAGCGGGTCTTGATTCGCTGCTTATCAGGCCTCAGGACAGCATAATCCTTGATGGCTATGATTACGGGTTCATAGGAGGGGCAACAGGTCTGATATCGGAAAATGAGCTTGCCTTTTTCGGCGATTTTATTACATTAAATGACAATATCATAATCGGAGAATTCTTAAATAAGCATGGTATCAAACCGATTTCGCTGGCAAAAGGGAATTTGGTTGATTTAGGAGGTTTATTTCCTTTATGTGCTTCGTATAACGGACAATGAGGATTACATATACTACACCTGAAAGGATGTGAGAGAATGCCATCCTTAAGGGTAGACTACGTGAAGGACATAAAAGGATTGGCCTGTTATCTTGAGAAAAAATTTGAAAATGCACGCAATCCTTTCAGGTTTAAAATAAGCCAGGATGAAAACTGTCTTACCATAATGTTCGACGGCTGCATAAGAAAAAAGGGCCGGAAATATCTGGTGACTATAAACCGGTTATCGGAAATGCTTGCAGATTATATTCTCAAATCATATGAGAAGAATATTCTGGAAAAGATAATATCCCGCATATGCAGCGGACTTTCAAAAAAAGACCGGGACGAGATCTATCGGATAGCATGCATAAGGCTGTATAAACGCAATGAAGACAACCTGGGAGATTTGATAGATCACAGAAGGAAGCTGATATCGAATAAAATTTCCGAATACCTGAAAAGCTCCGATAAAATAACCCTTGAAGGTTTTATAACATTCAGGCTGGGGGAATATGTAAAGACCCTTGAAACAGAGGTTGAAAGATCCATAAGGCAATTTTTTGTGGAAAAGCAATATGAAGAATATATCAATCTTTTATCGACCTTCGTAAGGATGCAGGTCCCAAGGGTCCCCGAACTGCATGTTTTTGTTCAGAATAACGGCTCATATAAGGTTGAAGGATCAAAACCCTTCGAAATACCCGATGATATTATAGAGGGCTTTGGAATCCATGCCTCGAATCCGATAATAGATGATGATGACTTTATGATAGGGTTTCTTTTGACCTGTGCACCAATAAGGATATTTATCCATAATGCGGCTTGCTTCAGGAATAAGGAGTTGCTCAACACTATAAGGATAATTTTTTCGGAATGCGTGCTTCTTAGTGAATGATTTTTGAATTTTTTGTAAATTTTTATATCGGGGACAAGCTTAAGTCATCGGTGAAGACCGACATTCTTGATACAGCGGGAGCTTCGTCGCGAGCGAACTGTGAAAAGCTATGCCGCAAAAAAAGTTGTATCAATTATGAATTTTGTGTATAATTAGTACAAAGAATCGGGATATTTGGCTAATTGGGGGTTGTTTTCTTGGCTTTTAAAGTTTTTCAATCCGTTATTACGCGGATCCGCGATGCCATTGGATATGATTTTGGAATTACTGATGGTTCAGGAGTAGTAATTGCCAGCACAATTGAAGATGAAGTCGGCATGGTCCATGAGCAATGCGTCGATTTTCTCAGTTCCAATACCACTTATATCGAAAAATCAGATCTTGTGATGAAAAAAATAGATATAAACGGCAGATTGGATTTTGTGCTTTATTTCATTTCCGAACACCCTGACAGGAAAAAAATAGCCGAACTGATAGCGATAAGCCTCGAAAATGCCAAACTGTATTACGATGAGAAATATGACCGAAGCAATTTTATGAAAAATGTGCTTCTTGGAAACATTTTGCCCGGTGACATTACTATCAGAGCCAAAGAGCTGAGAGTTAAGAATGAGTGCAGAAGGATCGTATATCTGGTAAGGACCGAAAAAACCAGAGAATTATATGCTTACAATATAATCCAGAGCTTGTTCCCGAACAACAGCAAAGACTATATCATCCTGCTTGATGACCAGAATACGGTATTGATAAAGGAACTCAAAGACAAGGAAGACAGCGAGGAAATCCACAAAAAGGCAAGGATAATAATAGATACCTTAAGCAGCGAGCTTATGATAAAAGCCAGCATCGGCATAGGGACCGAAGCTGAAAGTCTTCGTGATGTAGCCCGCTCCTATAAGGACGCACAGACAGCATTGAAAATCGGGCAGATTTTTGAGTCCGAAAAAAGCATTGTCGATTACAACCATCTGGGAATCGGCAGGCTTATTTATCAGCTGCCCACGACCCTTTGCCGCCTGTTTTTGAATGAAGTGTTCAAGGAAGGCGTCTTTGAGACCATCGACTCTGAAACCATGATCACCATACAGAAATTCTTCGAAAACAACCTTAATGTGAGCGAAACATCCCGACAGCTTTTCATACACCGCAATACGCTGGTGTATAGACTTGATAAGATACAAAAAATAACAGGGATGGATTTGCGGAAATTTGATGATGCCATTTACTTTAAGGTAGCCATGATGGTTAAGCGTTATCTGGACGAGGTATCAAAATAATTTTCCTTCTCTGTTCAATGGGGGAAAATAAAATGATAAGGTTTGTTGATGCAACGAAGGTATATTCCAACGGTGTGGTCGGACTTCGAAATGCCACTGTAAAAATTGAAAAAGGCGAGTTCGTTTTTATAATCGGCCCCAGCGGCTCAGGAAAATCTACGTTTCTCAAACTTATTATGCATGAGGAAGTTCCCACCGACGGCGAAGTGTATGTCAATGGCTACAGCGTTCACGACATGCCCCGCTCGGAGGTTCCGTACCTTAGACGCAGTCTTGGCGTCGTCTTTCAGGATTTCAGGCTTTTACCCAATAAAACAGCGTACGATAATGTTGCTTTTGCCATGCAGATAGTGGAAGCCACCTCGCGGGAAATTCGAAGGCAGGTCCCGCTTGCATTGGGCCTTGTGGGTCTGAGCAAAAAAGCAAAAGCATATCCTAACCAGCTCTCCGGCGGTGAACAGCAGAGGGTGGTTTTGGCGCGCGCATTGGTCAACAACCCCGCTGTACTCATTGCCGACGAACCTACGGGAAATCTGGATCCAAAGACTTCATGGGAAATTATGAATCTTCTTGAGGAGATCAATCAACGGGGCACGACGGTAATAGTAGCAACCCATGAAAAAAGCATCGTCGATGCCATGAAAAAGCGGGTCATCACTCTCGATCGCGGAGATATTAAGAGTGATGAGCAGAAAGGAATATACTTCAATGAAGATTAGGACTTTAAAGCTTCTTGTAAAAGAAGGCGCAAATAATGTGGTAAAAAACAAGCTGATGTCTTTCGCATCAACTATGACAGTAGTTGTGACCCTGTTTTTTTTAGGGATCATTCTTTTGATAGCCGTTAACATCACATCCAACATAGAGGCTATGAAACGTGAGCTTAGGCTCACCGTATTTTTGAAGATCGATGTATCTCCCTTCCACAGGGAAGAGTTTGTAAACTTTATTGAAGAGAAGAAAGAGGCCGGGATCATTACCGATTATGTTATTATAAGCAAGGAACAGATGTATGAGGACATGAAGCAGATCCTCGAAGATGAGGTTTTTCTGAAAGGACTCACAGTCGACAACATGGCCGAATCCTTTGAAATAAAGCTTGCCAATCCTGACGACAGCGATGAACTGATAAAACAGATATCCGAATTTAGGGGCGTAAACAGCGAAAACGGGATAGGCTACGGCAAAGACGAGCTTAACAAGCTGGAAGCTATCCTGAAGGTTTTCAATTACATAGTCATGGCAGTATTGGCAGTTCTGATGGTGATCTCGGTATTTCTCATATCCAATACAATCAGGCTCACGGTTTTTGCGCGCAGGCGCCAGATCGAGATAATGAAATATATCGGGGCTCTGGACAGCTTTATCAGATGGCCTTTCATAATCGAGGGGCTTCTGATCGGTTTCATCGGGGCGGTTTTATCCTTTATTTTCACATCGCTGGCTTATTCATGGATCCAGAATGTAATGAACGTGATCCTGACCAATCTGAACCTTGCAACACTCAGTATTCTGGAGTTCAGCCCGGTGGCGCTGCAGATTTTTGTTATCTATTCCATATTCGGTGTAATTATCGGAGGCATAGGAAGCTTTTTATCGGTGCGAAAGCACTTGAATGTATAAAAAATTGACGATATAATAAATAAGTAATTGTAATAATTTTGTAAGTTAAATCATGCATATTCGTTGGTAATTTTGCATATGCGACCAACTATCTCAAAAGGATGGGGGCATTTACATATGATAAAAAAAATAGCCGCATCAGTCTTGTCTCTGGTTCTTATCACAGTCATAGCGGTCACATCATCGGCAAGTTCCCTGGACGATGCTAAAAAAGAATTGAATCAGACAAAGGCTGAGATGAATGCTATCAAGAAAAAGCAGGAAGAAGCCAAAAAGACAATTCTCAATGATAAAAAATTAAGGGATCAGATAATAGCCGAACTACAGGCAAAAGGCCATGAAAGAGAACTGATCGAAGAAAAGATCCGGGAAATAGAAAGCGCCATAGCTACTCTGGAAGAAGCTATCAGGCTGGCTGAGGAGGAGTATGATGCTCAGCTTAAGCTCTTCCAGGAGAGAATGGTGGCAATGTACATAAATGCAAGGACCAAGGCTGATGTAAGTCTGCTGATGCAGAGCGAGAGCTTCGAAGATATGTTCAAAAGAAATCAGATGCTCAAGCTCATCGCGCAGTTCGACCAGGACATGATGGCAAGCCTTGAGCAAAAGCAGGCAGAAATAGACGAATTGAAAAGAATCAAGGAGAATGAGGAAGAAACTGCAAGAGAGCAGCTGGAAGAGAGTTTTAAAGAGTATGAGAAACTCGAGGCCTCCAGAGCTGCTGTTGAAGACAGATTACAGAAGACCCAGATGAGCGTCAAGCAGCTTGAAAAGCAAATTGACCAGCTTGAGAAGCAATCAAAGCAACTTGAGAAATTTATACAGGAGCAGCAGTCAAAAGGCGCATATGTAGGCGGTATCATGAAATGGCCGCTTCCGGGTTATTACAGGATTTCATCCTATTTCGGAATGAGGTTTCATCCGATCCTGAAATATAACAAGATGCATGGAGGCATCGATATCCCGGCTCCTTCGGGCACTTCTATCCATGCGGCAGCGTCGGGTAAGGTCATATATGCCGGCTGGATGGATGGAGGTTCAGGCAATACCATAATCATCGACCATGGCGGCGGGATAACTACCCTGTATTTCCATATAAAAAGCGGAGGAATCCTTGTTAAAAACAATCAGAAAGTAACAGCAGGCGATGTTATAGCCAAGGTAGGAAGCACCGGCCTGTCCACAGGTCCCCACCTTCACTTCGAAGTCAGAAAGAACGGCACCCGCCAGGATCCTTTGAAATATGTATCAAACAAGAAGTGATATTGTACTGTATTTCAGAAAATGTTAAAGAGCAGTAAAGGCTGCTCTTTTTTCATGGAGCATTAACACCGGTCTTTCGGCTGACCGAAAAGCCCTTATTGAAAAGCAGAGGCTTTTGGGTATACTAGTTATATAAACATTGTTTGAAAAAAAAGAGCATAGGATATAAAATAAAATATATTTTTATGTAAGAAGGGTGCTTTGATGAAATATAAGCGTACGATTCTGATTTCTTTTCTTGTTGTGATCTGTTTGGCAGCAGCATTTTTCTCAGGTTATTTTTTTTCAGTCATACGCCTGATGTCATGGGAGGTTTTTGTTTCCAAGCCGGCTGATGAATGGTTCAAGCCTCAGAATGCGATATTCTTTGATGAGGATCAGCTGGATCCCAAAGATATTGCGGCATTCAATCATGTAAAGAATATAATAGAGAATGAGTACTATAAGGAAGTGGATTTCAGGGAAGCCTTCAGCATGGCTATCAAAGGTCTTTCGGCCGGCCTGAAGGATCCGTATACCGTGTATTTTACTCCTGAAGAAATGAAGGAATATCTTGAGGGAGTTTCAGGCAATTATGTGGGGATCGGCGTTTCGGTCCATATGGATGAGAACTATTTATTGAACGTTGCCGATGTGTTTGCCAACTCTCCGGCAAAAGAAGCCGGCATAAAGAAAAATGACAAGATCATCAGGGTCGATGACGAGGATGTAACGACTATCAGGGATGCGGATCTGATAGTCAAAAAAATCAAGGGAGATCCCAATACAAAGGTCAGGATCACCATTTATCGGCCTGATGAAAACAGACAGATCGACCTCGAGCTGATAAGAAGGTATATAAACATTTCATGGATCTCAAGCGAGATACTGGACAACAATATAGGATATATTCATATAAAGCAGTTTGATGATGATATTTCGAGAGATTTTGAACAGCATCTCAATTCCCTTATGGCAAGAGGAATAAAAGGCCTTGTGATCGATCTTCGCGACAATCCGGGCGGTTCCTATTATCAGGTCATCAGGATCGCCGACCGGATCGTGCCTAAAGGGCTGGTCGTTTACACAGAGGACCGGGATAAAAACCGGCAGGAGCAATACTCCGATGAAAGGGAACTGGAAATACCTCTGGCCGTCCTTGTAAACGAATACAGCGCCAGTGCTTCGGAGATCCTCGCTGCATGTGTGCAGGATTATGGAAAAGGCACTCTGGTCGGTACGAAAACATTCGGAAAAGGGCTTGTACAGGAAATAGACATGAATTTTGCCAACGGTGGCGGATTCAAGTATACTAAAGCACGCTATTTTACACCATCGGGGCGCAGCATTCATGAAGAAGGTGTAATGCCGGACATCGAAGTCGAAATAAATGAAGAGTTCAAAACGACCCCGATAGAGGATATTCCCCATGAAAAGGATGCCCAGCTCAAAGTGGCAATACAGGAAGTAATGAAAAAGATAAAATGACCTGGTCAATCCGAGCGAAGTGAGTGATTGACCAGGTCATCCTGAGCGAAGCGAAGGATCTTATC
>DULR01000051.1 GCA_012840245.1 Clostridiaceae bacterium | reverse complement strand
TTGACAATAAGTTGTCAAAGGGACGGTCTTGATTTCTAGTTTGTCACAGGGATGGTTCCGATGACAACCAAAATATTACCTAAAGTTCCATAAAAAAACATTGTCATAAGAACCGTCCCCGTGACAATGTAAGAACCGTCCCCGTGACAATGTATTTGTTACAAAAGCGTAAAAGAAGAATCGTTTATATGTCAGCTTTGGATGCCGATATTCTCTTTAGAATCTATCGAATGGAGGCAGCCAAATGCGGTCAATAAAAATAGTCATTATAACAGCTCTGGTGTTAACTGTTGCACTGTCATCGGCATATGGCTCCGGCAATCTGATATTTGCAGAAACATATGAGCCCGGACAGACTGAGGAGAAAGGGCTATTCAGCGGTGTTGTCAGGGAAAACAACCCATCGCTTGGTTATATAACACTGTATTTCGAGGACGGTTCTGGTGCCGATCCTGACAAATCATCCGAACTGGTAAGGCTGCGCAGCTTTACATACGGATTTGAAATGCTTGTCACAAGGGACAGATACCCTGCTGATATCGGGGATATCAGACCCGGAGATCAGGTGCATATAAAGCTGGATGAAGAAGGCTATATACAGAAAATAAGCGCGGTCAGCTATTACAGACCTGTTTACGGCACCGTTTTTTCCAAAAGGCCGACGGGTTTCGTTCTGAAGAAAGACGACGGAAATTTTGTATATTATACCATCACTGAAGACATCCCCATATATAAAAACAACAGGCCTTACCGGTATTCCGACATTCTTCCCGGAGACGAAATAAGGGTCATGGTGCAGACTGACGGTCAGAATATCGATATTGCTGCAATCGACATTGAGAACACGACCAGACCTGTTTCAGGAATTTACCGCGGTTATGCCGAATACTTCGATTCACTGCATCGAGCCCTTGCTGTTTCAGGAGTTCAGGAATTTGTCAACGGCAGATGGGAGAACGTTTCTCATATAGGTATCCAAATGTTTGAATACAGTGACGAGTACAGGCCGATAATGCCAAGGCGCATTTACGGTACAGTTTATCTTGCCACAAAGAAGGCTTATGACGGAAAAGACAAGATCATTCTGGCATCATTCAGGGGCGGTACCGGTTATGAAACGACTCTCAGGGATAATCTTCTGAACATAACCGGTGCGAACAGTCTGATCCTTGAGAATACTTCTGAACTGATCAGATTTGACAAGGATACCATTGCTGTCAAGGATGGACGCCTTGTTGACGTAAGCGCATTGAATCCCCTTGATCCCCTGAAGCTTTCCATGGAAAAAGATCTTTATGACAACAAATATACGGTAAATGTACTCGTTTCTGATTCCGGCATAGAAAGCGGGTTAACAGTATACAGAGGCCGCATCAAAAGCGTAGAACCTCATAAAAGCGTGACAGTCGAATCTTTTGCCCGGCTGAGCGGAGTTTCATGGAACTTTACCAACACACCCAAAACCTTTGATATCGATCTTGCTTCGGGAAGACTGGTCGAGGATGACGGAATAGGAAATCTGCGAAATCTGGATTCGGGATATATTAACAGGAGCGTATATATCGTCGCCGAAGGCACTAAGATCAGGCTGATAAGCACTGCACCGTATGCCGACAGTCCTGTTTCGGGACGAGTGGAAAGTGTAACGACAGGTCAGGCCGGAGAAGGAGATGAAGGTGCTGATCCTGTTCTTACTGCCGTTATAAGGCTCAAGGAAGCAATGGTATATAATAACGATACATATTTATGGAGCAGCAGCCCCGGCCTGGAAATAACAGTGCCCCTGAATGCAGTGGTCATAAAGCGGGGAGAACTGACAGACATATCCAGGATAAAACCCGGGGATGAAATCCGGGTCATCCGCCGCAGTCAAAGCAATGAAGGAATCATTGTTTTCTGCGATTAGGACAATTGGAGGGTTGACATGATGAAAACTTGCATGAGGCTATTGGCATTCATATTGTTGGCGGCAGTTTTGCTGACTCCTGTAACTGCTTACGCGGTAGAAGGCTCTATGGGGTATGAAGGCGGGATCTCTGTGGAAGATCCGATAGAAAAAGGCACATACTCATATTCCGAAATGATTTTCATTACAGGCAGACCCGTTTTGCTGACCGGAGAGCTTACTATAAAGAAGACCGACAAGAATGACGTGGTGACTTCAACATACACCTATAAACTGCAGAATACCGAAAACAATATCAGCATGAACAGGGTGGTCATATACACTACGACAAGAGAGACAAAAATCAATGGTCAGATAATTGAGACCACGAAACTGAGCAGAGTTCCGACAGAGGTAATAAACGTCGGAGGTACCACATACCGCCTGAGCAGCGCCAGTTTTACCCAGTCTATGATCACAGACCCGAAAGCGGCCATAAATTACCATACAGGTGAATTCTCAGAAAAGAAAGTGTATTCTGTAGGAACCGGAGTGGCCAATCAGGATACTGTAACAGTTACGATATCGGGAAGAGTGTATGCTTATGATCAGTACTGGAGCAGCACCGAAACCCAGAAGCTGAACATAATGGTGGAATCAGACAGAAAAAGCGGAAATGCTCCGTCAAAATGGGGCGGATCTGCTGAGATCACTATTTCAAGCGCTACCAGAAGGCAGATAGATTATATTGAAAACGAACCGTACCATATCAGCTTTGATGGCGGTTATGTACAAAAAGTATGGAAAGAATCCACTCTGGATTACAACGCACGTTTTCCTGAATTTGATAAAAACGGGTTGCCAACTGATTATCTGAAGACATATAATGATACTCACAGCATGTCGACACCTATAGAGCTTACGAGGCTTATGGTGCCTGACATCAAGCACCTGAACGGGTATTGGGCAGAAGAGCCTGTAAGCATTTTGTTCGGGCTTGAAATAATACCCGGAACAGGGGAAAATTATAATACAGGAAGGTTCATAACACGCAGAGAGTTTGTGGCACAGCTGATAAACGCAATAAAAGAAATACCTTCCGACCCTGATGTAAGAGTTGCCGCCACAGCCAGGAGAACATCAAGCAAAAAGACTCCGGAAATATCTCCTTTCAGGGATATTTCACCCGGGGACCTGTATTATGAGCAAGTGAAAATCGCATACCAGAAAGGTATTACCAGCGGAAACGGTAATGGAAATTTTGGTCCGGACTTATATATAACCAGGGCTGAAGCCATCAAAATGATCGTTTCAGCCCTCGGACTTGAAAATCTTGCCCCATACCCTTCCGCTACCACACCTTTTACCGACAATGACATGATTCCTGCTTATGCCAGAAATGCGGTTGCTGTCGCAAATACCCTGGGGATCATCGAGCCAGATCAGATGGGGGCATTCAATCCGAACAGAAGACTGACCAATGAAGATGCTGCCATTTTGATCTATGACCTTATAACCTATATGGGCGATGAGCTTATAAAAGACTACAGAGACAAGATCATGGAATATTGATAAGAAGAAACTGTAATTGTCATTCCGAGCAAACGGAGTGCAATTAAGAAATCTTATTATATTAAGCCGCAAGATGGCTGAATCGAGGTTTATTATGAGAAAACTGAAAGCATTCGTAAGTATTGTTCTTGTTGTTTGCATCATATATGCCGCAGCTCCTGTTGCCAGCGCTGTATATGATTCTTACCTGGGATCGATGCTTGAATTCATGACAGAAATGTATTATAAAGGCTTGACTGATGAAGAAGGCCTTATAACGGCATTGAAAGGCATGTTTTCAGGTTTGGATGAATACTCGGGGTTCTATGACAGAGAAGAAATGGCAGCATGGTACACAAACCTCGACAACAGCTATGTAGGCATCGGAGCGGTACTTGAAAATCATAAGGACGGGATCAGAATCGTTGAGGTATTTGCGGATTCCCCTGCCGAGAAGGCCGGACTTAAGCCCAATGATATAATTACAGCCGTTGACGGAAAAAATGTCGCAGGCATGGACAGTACGACTGTTGCTGCCATGATAAGAGGAGAAGAGGGAACGACGGTAAAGCTTGCCATCATGAGAGGCGATTCCAGACTCGATTTCTCCATCGTCCGCGGAACAGTCATAAGAAGAACGGTTTATTACAGGATAGAAGATAAAACGGGATATATAAAGATAAGCAGCTTCAGCGACGGAACATCCGATGAATTCAGCGATGTCATGGATGTAATGGATAAGAATGGTATCAAAAAAATCATTCTTGATTTAAGAGGCAATTCAGGCGGATATGTAGATGAAGCAGTGGCTGTTGCCAACGAGCTTATCCCTAAGGGCGTCATAACCAGGCTTGACTATAAAAGCGAACTGTTCAACGATCACACATACTATGCGGATGGCAAACATCCTGAGTATTTGATAGCCGTACTTGTCGATGAAGGAACTGCCAGTGCATCTGAGATCCTGGCAGGGGCCATAGAAGATTCCGGAACAGGTTTTCTGGTTGGACAAAAAACATTCGGCAAGGGTATTTTCCAGAGCATGTTCCCGGTACTCACACCGGAAGCTTATTACAAGTACAAGTTATTGTACGGCGACAGCTATGTTTCGCAAATAGAGTGGCTGGGTTACTATGGCGTGATGGCGTCTGAAGACGAGATCCTGGGAACAGTGAAGATAACCACCGGTTACTATTTGACCCCGAAGGGCAGAAATATCCACGAAAAAGGACTTACTCCCAGTGTGACTGCGGATAATCCGACACATCCCAACGGGATAGTTTTATCAGAAATAACTCCGCTTTCCGGAACGGGGGCAATCAGGCCTGATGCATATAATGACGAGGTTTATGATGCAGAGAGGATACTTGTGGCTTCAGGTTACCTTAAAGCAGTGCCGGACCGGCTGTTCGACAAGGACACTGTTGACGCTGTAAAGAAATATCAGGCAGACATGAAGATACCTGTGACCGGAACGATCGATGCCAGGACAAAAGAAAAGCTGAACTCAACGCTTTATGAGCTGAGAAACAAAAACGACGAGCAGTATGCAAAAGCAGTGGAATTTCTGGGCTTGTTCCGTTGACCAGGCAAAGCCAGGAAATTGATCGATTATTTCCGCAAAGGAGAAATACCGGCTGATGCATTCCGAGAAAGACAAAAGACCAAAGGGCTTCAGCTTGATAAAGCTGGCCCTATTTCTGTTGATCATATTAGTTATATCGGGGGTAGCGGTTTACTCATTTTTGGATATAAACCCCTTTGACGTATTGTCTGAAGGCGTTGAAGGCATTTATGACCGTATTTTCACAGCCAGTACCCAACAGCTGAAGGAAACGGTCAAGGATATCCTCGATATCGATCCCAATGAAAAGATAAGCTGTACTGCCGTATCCGGCGATTTGGCAATAGCGGGCATAAGCGCTGTCAGGATCGTCGATCAGGAAGGTATGGAAAAGGCATATATTCCTGTCAGCCTGAAAAAGCCTTATGTCCAGTCATATGAAGACACAGTCGTTATCGCAGACATCGAAGGAAGATATTTTGCGCTTTTGATGAACGGTAAAATCGCATGGGAGAAAAATATCGATGAAGATATAGTAAATGCAGGGATTTCAGATACGTGGGTGCTTCTGATAACAAAAAGCAAGCAATCGGGATACAAAAGAACCATCCGTGCCTACTCAAAGGACGGGCAGGAGATCTCATTCAGGAACGTTTCCAACTACTATCCGTTCATGGCTGCAAATTATCCGGGGTACAGCAAGGCATGCTTCGTTGTGAACAGTATAGAGACTTCCGGACTTGAGGCGAACGGATTATTTGAGTTTCTGGATCTTTCAATGAATCAAAAAGCAAGTATAAAGGGCTCGAAAGAAATCTTCGGGAACGGATTCCCGATGGAGAAAGAGAGTCTGTTCGTTTATTCCGAAAGAAGCATCATGGCAGTCGACAGCATGTATAAAACCGTCTGGCAGCACAAGATGGAAGGGCTGGCAGTTACCGCAGCCAATGTAATAAGCAAAAAATTTCCTGTCGTTGCTCTTCTGGATACAAATGTTCTGTCAAGAGAGAGACGCAATGAAACCATAATAAGGATATATAACAATAATGGCACTGAAAAGCACAGTTTTGTCCTGACAGGAAAAGTCACCGGCATATCGGTCAAAGATAAAACCGCTGCGATCATTGCCGGACCGGAAGTGTTCTTCATAAACCAGGACGGGAACATAATGGACCAGTATACTGCAAGATCAGATGTACTGGGAGTATATCTGGCTAAGGATGACACAGCCTATATAGTTACGTACGATCTGATCACCAGAGTGAAAATAAAAACAGACCATAAATTCCTCGGATTATTCTAGTTAACCTATGCCATGTCATTTTGAGGAGCGCTGTTACGAAGAATCTTTCTGCATCCAGAATCGTTCTGCATATTCTTTCAGACCCAGTCCCTGCGATGTTCTTGGCATCGGCAGCCATTCCTGCGGCAGAAGTCCTGTATATTCCGGTGTGGCAAATCTTGAGTCTATAAGCAGCAGGGTCCCCCGGTCGGTTTCTGACCGTATAAGCCTTCCGGATGCCTGAAGGACCTTGTTCAGTCCGGGATAAGTATAGGCATATGTGAACCCTGCTCCGCATTTTTCATGGTAATAATCCCGCATGGTTTCAAGCTCGGGAGATATCTGGGGCAAACCCACTCCGACTATGATGACACCTGTGAGCCTGTCGCCGGTCAAATCGATACCCTCACCGAAAATACCGCCCATAACACAGAAAGCGATTCTGTTGGTATCTCCGTAATTATCGAATTTTCTAAGAAAAGCCTCTCTTGCCGGTTCGTCCATCTCCCTGTCCTGGCAGAGGATATCGAACTCATCACCCAGTTCCCTGAATTTCTCAATTACATCGAGCATATATTTATAGGATGGGAAGAAAACCATAACGTTGCCTTTATGCGATATGGCCCATTCATAAATGGCTTTTGCTGTCGCTTCTATGTATTGCGAGCGATGACGGAAGCGTGTCTCTATGGTGTCTTCGTTGAAAACGAGAAGATTTTCACGCGGAAAAGGCGAAGGCAGTTTAAGCGTGATATCCTCATCTCTTCCGCCTAAAATGTTTTTAAAGTACCACAGAGGTGAGAGAGTTGCGGAAAACAGTATGGATGCTCTGGCTGCGCTCATGTTCCTGTTCAGCATGGGGCTTGGGTCGAGACAGAGAAGCCTGATGCTGAACTTTGCTTTGGAACCGGTTATAAGGGTCCGGTACTGGTCGTTGTAAAGCTCCAGCACATTTTTGAAATGCAAAAGGTCGAAAAAGAAGGTTATAAGCTTGTCTGAATAAGGTTTTTCCTCCCTTTCCGAGATGATCCAGTCTTCAGTTTCGGTAATCAGACTTTCAATGGCGGGTTTCAGGCACATTGGCGCATCGGTCAGGGTTTCGAACAGTACGCCACCGGCCTCCCTGGCCAGTTCTCCCGACTGTTTTTCAAAGGCTGTGATTGCCTTTTTAAGCTTTCTGATCCCGCTGTTTATGTGCGGAAGATCTTTTTTTATCATCTTAGATATTTCCATAAGTGTTTTAACATTCAGTTCGGACGAATACATTTCCCTGGCACGGTCAAAAAGATTATGGGCTTCGTCTGCCATTATAAGATACTCTTCACGTCCCTTCTGCTCGAAAAATCTACGCAGATAAACCCTTGGATCAAATATGTAGTTGTAGTCACAGATAATAAGGTCACAGCTCAATGCCAGATCAAGACTGAGCTCAAAGGGACAGATCCCGTTGCGAAGCCCTGCCGAGCTTATAATATCCCTGGAAAACAAGTCGTGCTTTTTTAGCAGATTTTTTATTATTTTTCTGGAGCGGGAGACATATCCCAGAATAAATGGACATTTGTCTGGACTGCAGTTTTTGATATCGTTGAGGCACATTTTTTCTTTTGCTGTAAGAGTAAGCACCTTAAGACGCAAACCCTGCTCAGCCAGGATCTTATATGCATTTTCGGCAATCGAACGGGTCGTTGTTTTGGCTGTTGCATAAAAAAGCCTGTCCAGCTTTCCCTCACCAAGAGCTTTGATAGAAGGATAAAGCACGCCCATGGTCTTGCCCGTACCTGTGGGGGACTGGACAAAGAGCCTTTTTCGGTCTTCTATACATTTATAGACATTATAAGCCAAAAGCTTCTGGCCTTTCCGATATGTCGGGTAAGGAAACTCCAGAGCTTTTATTGATAAGTTTCTTGTGTCCTTCCATTTTTTTTGGGAGAGGCACCAGTTAATATAAGGATGAAGCAGAGTCCTGAAAAAGCGGCGGAGCTTTTCCCTGGTAAATACACGGTCAAAGGATTTTTCCTCATCCCTTGAGCTCTCGTAATAGGTAAGCCTTACCGTGACCTTGTCCAGATCTTCTGATAATGCCAGTATATAAGCATAACATTTGGCCTGTGCCCAATGGGCATCGCTGAAATTCTCCCCGATCTCAGACAGCGGTATAGCTGATGTCTTTATTTCCTGAATTATTACCCTGTCATTATACCTCCAGATTCCATCTGCCCTGCCGCTGACTTCCAGAATACAGTCGGCTGTTTCAAAAGAGTGGGTCAGATAAACCTCGGAAGAGTAATTCTCATCCTCGCGATTTTTTGCCTGAAGCAGGGAATGGGCTTTTGTGCCCTCATATGCGAGCCTGTATGAAGAAAAGCTCCAGAGAGCGTCATCTTTTATCGAAAAGGATACAAGACTTCGAACCGAAGTTTTGAAAACGGGAAGCTCATTCTTGCAGTCATCTGCCAATATGTTATCCGCTTTTTCAGCCAAAATTTTCTCCTTCCCAATGAGCTTTGCCCCGGTAAACTGATGTTTTGCTGAGCTAAAGCTCATGAACCAAGAATTAACAGAGTGAAAATCATTGTGTTTTGGTTAATAAAAATTTAAATACACAGATCAATATTTTCCCGTTCAACATATGTTTTGTGAACATATGTTCATTTAAATTCTACTTCAATATGGGAAAAGGGTCAAGATAATAACCATGATAAGAATACAAAAGAAACATTTTAATCAAATGGTATACAATTCCAACAATAAACAAGTAAAATTTGACAGGAAAGTTGTATGTTATCATGAATAATATTCCAACAAATTGTATATTTATTTGTCTTGGATATTTGCTAAAAATGATATATAATTGATAAAAGCCTAGCAATTATCTTTCAAAAGGGCTTATTGATCGTACCGTATCATATTATATTTTTAAAAAGACTAGAAATAGGAGGATTATTTATGAAGTCAAGTATCAAAAGGATGCTGGCATTGCTATTGGCTCTAGTGTTCGCTTTTTCACTGGCAGCATGCGGCAGCAAAAAACCTGTAGAAACCAGTACACCTACTCCTAGTCCGACGAGTTCAGGTCCTGTGGAGGTAAAACCTGATGTACCTGCCAACAGATACGATGCTACTGCTACTCCAAGGACGGGCAACAATGCTACCATGCCTTTGGTTGTCTCTACCGGGACACTGGATGGTAAATTCAGTCCATTCTTCTATACTTCAGCGTATGACGGAGATGTTGTTGACTTAACGCAGCTTTCACTTCTTTTCCCAAATAAAGACGGTGCGATGGAAGCGGGAATCGATGTTGCTAGCTTTGCTTATGATTATACTATGGAAGTAAGCCCTGACAACTCTACCTCAACTTATACTTTCATTCTGAAGAACGGTATTACCTTCAGCGATGGCAAACCTGTTTCGGCAAAAGACGTACTCTTTACAATGTATGTTCTTTCTGACCCCAAATATGATGGTATTTCAACATTCTATACCATGAATATCCAGGGGATGAAAGAGTACCGTCTGCAAACCAGTGCTGATACCCTTAAATTGGTTGAAGCTATACTGGAAGCCGGCATCCAACCTGGCGATGACGGTTCGATGGTTATCAATCCTGCAGAAGGCGTAACCCGCGAGCAGCAGGAAAAATTCTGGAGTTATCTTGATGCAGCCGGTGCAAAATTTGCTCAGGAAATCATCGACTATGTAAACAGCAAATATACAAGCTACATAGGAGAGTATTTCGCTCCGTATACTCCTGAACAGGTTGCAGCTAATCCTTCAATGCAGGCTGCATTCGGTATGGTTATGTGGGGCTTCGGCGAGCTTGACGAGTCAGGCAAGTTTGTCGACAGCATGGGAAATACCTATGATCTTGAAAAAGATACCGTTGATGCCAAGGTTTACTGGGCTAATATACTTGATGCATACGGATACGATCTGAGCGACGCCGGAATCAACTATGAAAAGGCCGGAGAGCTTACGATCCAGGATTATGTCCAGGCTGAATATATCAATGCTGAAGGAAAGGTTGCCGGAGGCGTACAGAACATAAGCGGTATCACATCAGGCAAAGTTGTTTGTGATGACGGTGTTGAAAGAGAATATATCAAGGTCGTCATTGACGGTGTAGATCCTACCGCTATATTCAAATTCCAGATTCCTGTAACTCCTTTCCACTATTATACAGACGGTTACACCGGAACACTCAATGCTAACGGTGTTGACATTGATAAAAAAGAATTTATGGATTTCCTGAAAACAAAGAACAGCAAACCTGTAGGAGCAGGTCCGTATGTATTCGAAGAATACAAGGATAACGTTGTTACCTTTACAGCTAACGACAGCTTCCTCCTCGGTTCTCCGAAAATAAAGACCTTCCGTTATCAGGAAGTTGCTCTGGGATCCGAACTTGATGCTGTACTGACAGGAACTGTTCATTATTCAGATCCTTCAGCTTCAATGACGATCATTAACGATATTACAGCAGGCGCTGGCGATTATGCTAAACTCAACTACATTCTGGTTGACAATGACGGTTACGGATACATAGGAATCCAGGGCCAGGCTATTCCTGAGTTCAAGGTAAGGCAGGCCATTGCACATGCTATAAATCCTCAGCTCGCAGTTGACAACTTCTATCAGGAACTCGCATCTGTAAACTACAGAACGATGACCAAGATCCTGTGGGCATATCCTGACAATCCGGAACCGCTGTATCCGTATGACGGAACTGGTGAAACCTCCAAGAAGCTGTTCCTGGAAGCAGGATACAAGTATGATGCAGCAAAGAACATCATGACCTATCCTGACGGTCATGCTAAAGCAGGTCAGCAGGTTACATTCAAGTTCACATTGCCTTCAGAGGCAGCAGCTCACCCTGCAGGATCGATCTTTATCGATACTCAGGAAGTATTGGCTAAGATCGGTGTCAAGGTCGATATTGAAACCGACCAGAACCTCCTTGGCAAGCTGAGCACAGCATATGAATCAGGTCTTCAGGTTTGGGCAGCCGCATGGGGCGGTGGCGGTGTTGATCCTGATATGTTCCAGATCTGGTACTCAGATCCCGCCGTCAACCAGGGTACTTCAGCAGCAAGAAGCGGTCTGTACTATCTCTTTGAAAACGGATCCGATGAAGAAAAGGCTATGCTGAAAGAATTGAATGATTTGATCACAGCAGGTCGTTCAACTCTGGACATGGAAGAGCGCAAGACTATTTACAAGAGAGCTCTTGAGCTTTCAACAGGCCTTGCAGTCGAGGTTCCGACATATCAGAGAAAGAATATGTTCGTATTCAACAAAGAGGTCATAAATGCATCCTCTCTCCAGACCGGAGAAAATGTTACTCCTTTCCATAGTCCTCTGGTTTACATCTGGAATGTTGAATTAAATTAAAATATCGTGTAAAATAAATTATTGTTTTGACATCATTGGGTACAAGGCTTGGGACTACCCAAGCCTTGTACCAATGTTGTATAAATACGTGAATACGTATGGAAACGTATTCATTATTCTATTAGATTTGAGGCTGACTATGTGGAAATATTTATTGAAGAGAATAGGATTGGCTATTATCATACTTTTGGGTGCTTCGGCGCTGATATATTTGCTTTCGATGCTGATGCCGGCGGACTATATTGACAATCAGACATCTGCTGCACTTCAGAGCGGTGCCATGACTATGGAAGACGTAATGCGTTTAAAGGAGCTTTACGGCCTTGCCGACAAGAGCTTCGGCGGTATTGTGAAAAGCTATATTTCCTGGCTGAAAAGCACTATTTCAGGTGACCTTGGGTTTTCCTTCCTGTACGGAAAGCCTGTTACCAAGGTTTTATCTGAATATATCTGGATATCCTTTATGATAGCTTTCATCTCATATATTCTGCAGATTGCAATAGGCATTCCGATGGGAATAAAGGCTTCAGTAAGCCAATACAGTGCCTATGACTATACTGTTTCGGTATTTGCAATGATGGGTACTGCATTGCCGTCATTCTTCCTTTCGGCACTGCTTATGAATGTGTTTGCAATCAAGCTGGGAATATTTCCGCTTCAGGGCTTGACAACGGCAACAACTGTATTTGCGCCGGATGAGCATTTAAAAATTTTATTGGACAAGGCCTGGCACTTAGTGCTGCCGATAACGGTTCTGACGCTTCTGAATGTGGGCGGGACCATGAAATTTACAAGAACCAATATGCTTGAAGTCCTGAATTCCGATTATATCAGGACAGCAAGAGCAAAAGGATTGTCTGAAAAGGCTGTTACCTATAAACATGCATTCAGGAATACTATGATTCCTCTGGTAACATCTCTTTCCGGAATGCTTCCGGGACTTTTCGGAGGCGCCATGATTACTGAAACGGTATTTGCGATTCCGGGAATCGGATATATGGCGCTGAGAGCAACCCGCCAGGGTGACATCCCGTTTATTATGGGTTATAATATGTTTCTTGCCATTCTGACAGTTGCAGGTATGCTGATATCCGACATTATGTACATGGTGGTTGATCCCCGTGTCAAACTGTCTTAGAAGGGGATTGATGGTGATGACTGAAATAGAAAGAAATAATTCTGTAAACAACACTGATAATGATAATGCAGAGCTTGAGCTTGCCCAGAATTTCAGGGTAATCTCTCCCGGACGTATGGTGGCAAAGAGGTTTTTCAAAAGTAAGCTGTCAATTGCCGGCCTTATTATGATTATATTTGTATTCCTCTTTTCTTTTGTTGGACCTTTGATCGTTGATGCCACCTGGGGATATAAAGAGACTCAGGTTTTCAAGATAGAAAGAAATACCGATATGGTTACCATTGCCCAGTTTACTGGGCCGGATGGCAAGACATACGATTATTATGATAAATCCCAGACAGTTATAATATTCAAAGCGCCACCCTCAAAAGATCACTGGCTTGGCACTGATACGTCTGGTTTTGATATATTTACACGACTGATGTACGGCGGACGTATTTCGCTTGTTATATCGTTCATAGTAATTTTTCTGGAAACTTTTATAGGCATCATACTTGGCGGTTTGGCCGGTTATTTCGGAAAATGGGTTGACCAGCTCATAATGAGGATAGTAGATATTTTTTCATGTTTGCCTTCGTTACCCATACTTCTTGTTTTGTCGGCCACGATAAATTCTATCGAATCAATACCTGCAGAACACAGGATATATTATCTGATGGCCTTTTTAACGCTGATGGGCTGGACAGGCGTTGCCCGTATAGTAAGAGGGCAGATCCTTATGCTAAGGGAACAGGAATACATGATGGCGGCCACGACTACCGGTATCAGCCCCATCCACAAGATATTCAGGCACCTTGTGCCCAATACGATGCCTCAGTTGATCGTTAGTGCGACTTTAGGCCTTGGCGGCATAATTCTTTATGAGTCCACCCTGTCATACCTGGGGTTGGGTGTTCCCTTCCCGAGAGCAGCATGGGGATCGATGATTGCATTGGCCGATCCGTCAAGAGGGCAGGAAATACTGGCTTATTACCCCAATATGTGGGTTCCTGCAGGTGTTCTCATAGTTGTGACGGTTTTGGGCTTCAGCTTCATAGGCGACGGCCTCAGGGACGCATTTGACCCGAGGATGAAAAGGTAGGTGGCAATGTGGGTTTGTTGAATATATTTAAGCGCAAGAAAATAGAAGGCGTAGACAACACGATGTATCTGACCCTCCGCGAGGAGAGAAGGATCAGTAGGGAAAATAATAAAATAATCAGATATTACGAAAAGCAAAAGGCGCGGAAGAACGTGCCCGAGGAAGAATACCTCACTCAGATGAGGGATCCCAACAATGTCGTAGAGTTTGAAAATCTTCACACATATTTTTTCACAGATGTTGGAACCGTCAAGTCTGTCAACGGAGTCTCCTTTGATGTGCCCCAGGGAAAGATCGTGGGAATAGTCGGAGAGTCGGGCTGCGGCAAATCGGTCACCAGCCTTTCGCTTATGCAGCTTGTACAGGCTCCCACCGGGCAGATCGTTGACGGAAGTATCCGCTATAAGGCAAATGACGGAAAATGTTATGAGATAACAAAGGTTCCGAAGGATAAAATGCTTAAGATCCGCGGAAAAGAAATATCCATGATTTTCCAGGAACCAATGACAAGTTTGAACCCGGTTTTCAGAATCGGCGAGCAAATGGATGAAGTCGTTCTTCTGCATGAGGAAGGAGCGACCCCCGAATCGGCAAAAGCAAGAAGCATCGAGATGCTTAAGCTTGTTGGGATAGCAATGCCCGAAAAGGTGTATTCAAAATATCCTCACGAGCTTTCAGGCGGTATGAGGCAGCGTGTTATGATCGCTATGGCGCTTGCCTGCAATCCGAGGCTTATCATTGCAGACGAGCCGACAACCGCTTTGGACGTTACCATACAGGCTCAGATACTGGAGCTTTTGAGAGAGATAAAAGAGAAAATTAACGGAAGCATTATGCTTATCACCCATGACCTCGGGGTAATAGCCGAAATGGCAGATCTCGTGGTGGTAATGTATGCAGGAAGGATCATTGAAAAGGGTACAGTCAGGGAGATATTCCACGATCCTAAGCATCCGTACACCATAGGGCTTATGAAGTCCAAACCAAGCGGCAAGATAACGGGTGAAAGATTGTACAGTATAAAAGGGCAGGTTCCAAATCCCATAAATATGCCCAATCACTGTTACTTCTACAACAGATGCGACAGGGCTACGGAAGCTTGTCTGGGTGAATATCCGAATATGATCCAGTTTTCGCCGACCCATTTTGCAGCCTGTTATCTTTACGATGAAGGCCGCCTATCTGAGAACGATTTAGCAAAGGAGTAGATCAGGGCAGCCATGGAAAAAACTAAAATAGAAAACGATTACATTCTGGAAGTAAAAAACCTGAAGAAATATTATCCTGTTTCAAGATTTTCCATAAGTAAAAACAGAGCTTATGTAAAAGCTGTGGATGATGTTTCATTCAAAATAAAACGCGGTACAACCATGGGGCTTGTTGGAGAGTCGGGCTGCGGCAAAACTACAGTCGGGCGATCCTTATTGAGACTTCATGATATTACCGACGGACAGGTCATATTCGACGGAAAAGACCTGTCAAAAATACCTGAAGGCAGATTGAGGAAAATGCGTCCGCAGATGCAGATGATTTTCCAGGATCCGTATTCCAGCCTTTCGCCGCGTATGCCGGTCGGTGAGATCATCGGCGAAGCGGTAAAGGAACACAATATAGTTCCTAAGTCCGAGTACAGATCGTATATCCTGAAGGTAATGCGTGACTGCGGTCTCCAGCCTCAGTATTTTTACCGCTATCCCCATGAATTTTCGGGAGGTCAGAGGCAGCGTATAAGCATCGCGAGAGCAGTTGCGCTCAAACCCAAATTTATCGTATGCGATGAACCGCTGAGCGCGCTGGACGTATCCATCCAGGCACAGATCATCAACCTTATGAAGGATCTGCAGGAGCAGTATGGCTATACATATCTGTTCATCTCCCATGATCTTTCGGTCGTGGAGTATATTTCCGATACCATAGGGGTTATGTATCTCGGAAGCATGATGGAGATGGGAGATAAAAAGCGCATATTTGAAAATCCGATGCACCCTTACACCAAAGCCCTTTTGTCGGCCGTACCTGTATCGGATCCTGATGTAAAAATGAACAGAATAATTCTTTCAGGTGATATCCCCAGTCCTGTCAACCCGCCGTCGGGATGCAAATTCAGGACAAGATGCCAAAACTGTATGGATATTTGCGCCAAGAAGGCTCCGAAGTTAAAGGAATACGAAGATGGGCATCTGGTGGCATGTCACTTGTACAGCCAGGATTGATATGAATGATTTGAACAAAAAAAAGAAAAAGAAAAAAGATGATTATATAGATGACGGCAGAGTAATTGCCAACATGAATATAGACGGAATGCCGCGTTCCATAATAAGACGCACTGCCTTCGACGAGTTTGGCAAGGTCAAGGAGGAAAAAGAGCAAAGCCGTCTTACTAAGGAAGAGCGCAGAAGAGTTATACTGAGCGTAATATTATCGCACATTTTCTTTATGATTATGGTTTTTGGAGGACTTGCGCTGTTTATACTTTTCTGCACAAAGGTTTGGTTTAAGTAGATAGCTTTTATGCCTGTCAGGAGGGAAAAGTCAGACATGATGAAATCAAAAAGCCTCTGTCATAGATTATTACCAGTATTGCTGGTAGCAGTCATGTTTATATTGAGCGCCTGTTCCATAAGGGACAACGCGGTGAATCCCGGCGAATGGGGCTATAACTGCAAAGTTATTTATGACGCATTGGGCGGAACAATCAACTCGCGTACAGTTCGCGAAACATACTATATGAAGAATTCATATTTGTTCAAGCCTTCGGGTACGACAAATATGCTGATAGAGCCTGTAAAGGACGGATATATTCTGGCCGGCTGGTATACAGCCAAAGAAGATATTCTCGACAGCAACGGGAATGTAATCGGATATTCCTTTAAGCCAGAGGACAGATGGGATTTCGACGAGGACAGGGTGCAGGGCGATATGACCCTGTATGCCAGATGGATCCCGCAGGGCAGAGTCGAATATATAGACGCTGAAACCGGAGAGGTCAAGTTCGCAAAGAATATAACTGAAAGCTCACCTGTTCAGGAGCTGTCGGGCGCAGCACAGACCCTTATTGCCAAAAAAGGCTATACATTTTTCGGATACTTTTCTGACAGTGCCTGCACGATGCCTTATGAGTTCTCTCAGTTTACCTATAAGCCTTTGATTCCTTCCAATGAGGAAATCTACGCTCAGCTTTATGAGGAATTCCCGCAGTTTTTCAGGAGGATCGAATACAAAGAACCGACTGAGGAGGAAGGAAATGATGAAAATTCAAATCCTGATTTGTTCATAAACAAACTGGGGTATGAAATTACGACCGATAATGAAGCAGACAGGGCTAAGATAAGACAACGCAAAGATGAAATATATGATCAGGCCATCAATGATTATATAGAAAATACTTTCGACACACGTGTCTATTTGAAATTTATCAAGGGAAATTATGCCCGTATAACAAATCCGGATGATCTGAAATCCGGAGGCAAGTATGGTTTCTTTGGCGTGGATCGCAATGGGAACCCTGTAGACGGCTATATTCTTGGCAAAGATATCGATTTTGGCGGAAATACGTTTGAAATGGCCGAAAGCTTTAATGGCAAGATCTACGGTAATGGTTTCACCCTTAAAAACATAACGATTAATGTTGCCAGCAGGAAGCTTGACAATGACAGAAGTAAGTCCGCAGGCTTGTTCCAGTCATTGAGTGGCGCATATATCGAGGGTGTGACATTTGAGAACATGAAGATCACTCTTAATGTGAATTCAGGAATTCCTGTGACCGTAGGGGCTTTGGCCGTCGAGGCAAACAGGACCCAGGTTAAGGATGTGCATTTCGAAGGTCTTACAATAACGACAGGCAAAGGCGACGACGGCAATGCGACCTACCTGATTTCAGATCTCATTGCAAGAGGCAGGAACAACAGCCTTGAAAATGTGACCGGAGCCAATATAAATATAACAGCATCGGAGTTTGCGCAGATAAATACGATGCTTGATACTGAGCAGCCGGAAGACAGTCCTGAAACTCCTTGATCAAAATCACTGATAGAATCAGAAAACCCGCAAGACATAAAGTCCTGCGGGTTTTCATATGGCAGGGGAGACAAGGATCGAACTCGCGACACGCGGTTTTGGAGACCGCTGCTCTACCAGCTGAGCTACTCCCCTATAAAATATTTCAAGGCTCTCTATATAGTCAACCAGAGAACCGATTTCAAGTATACAATAGAAAATAGCACGTTGTCAACATCATAACTACAATGTTTCGAGGGCTTCTTCAATAGCCCGGGAAAGCTGGTCAGGGCATGAGGTGGATTTGAAGCCGCATTTCAGGCCTTTGAGCCTGTTGACTGCTTCCTGAGCATCCATACCTTCAAGCAATGCCGAGATGCCCTGAAGGTTGCCGTTGCATCCGCCTGTAAAGATCACGTTATGCAGTTTACCGTCTTCTAATTCGAATTGTACCTGTGTTGAGCATGTTCCGCTGTTTCTGTGTTTATATGTCAATTATGACTGACCTCCTCTTTTGAATTCTTTGGATCGTATTCAGCAAACAGTTTGTTGATGGGGACCCCCATATTATGGAATTTTGATTCATACTCAGTCGGGATATTGCCTTCAAGAAAGTCGCTGTTATAAAGGTCATATGTGGCTTTCAGAAGGTTATACCCCGAAGATCTGAACTCTTCAAGGGAATACTCGAAGAAATCTCTGTTATCGGTCTTAAACTCGATCAGAGAACCCGGTTTCAGGATATTTTTATAAATCTCAAGGAAACGGGGAGATGTCAGCCGCCTTTTGGCATGGCGTTTTTTGGGCCATGGATCAGAAAAATTGAGGTATAGTCTGTTTATCTCTCCGCTGTCAAATATTTCTTCCAGTTTCTCTGCGTCAAAGCTTATCACCGCAAGATTTACAAGGCCATCCGAAGGTATTTTCTTTATAAGCTGCAATAACACAACAGGAGATTTCTCAAGAGCGATAAAGTTTATATCAGGGTTTTCCGATGCCATTCGGATAATGAACTGACCTTTCCCGGAGCCGATTTCCATATATATTGGATTATCGTTCTTAAAATATTCATTCCAGCGCCCTTTATATGCCTGGGGATCTCTGATGTAGTTGGTGCTTTCAGACAGCTTTTCATGAGCATTTGGAACATTGCGCAGTCTCATTTTGTACCTCCGGCATGATAACTTGTCCCATCAAATATAATAATGCATAAAAGACGGCATGACAATACATTGTGTTGACCTTTTGCCGCACAGAATATATAATCTACCTTGTAAAGCAAAAATACTTGACAGTGAGGAATTTATGAAGGATAATATAAAAGCTGAGCAAAATGAACTTGATACTGTCGAGGATATTTATGAAATGTCGGTATTGCTGGACTTTTACGGCCAGCTTTTAACACCGAGGCAATATGATATCATGGATCTTTACTACAACAGCGACCTTTCTCTTGGAGAAATCGCTGAGAACCTCGGTATAAGCAGACAGGGCGTTCATGACAGCATACGGAAAGCAAAGCTTGCTCTGGAGAGCTACGAAGAAAGACTGGGCCTTGTTGAACGCTTCAAAGTGCAGGAGGTAAATGCCGAGAAAGCGTTGAAAAGTCTTGAACTTTTGGGGGAAAAATATCCCGGGATCAAAGATGATCCGGATTATAAAAGGGCAATAGATCTTTTGGGCAAAATAATTGATACATTGTAGAATAATTTGATGTTAAGCATAGAGGTAATAAATGGTATTTGAAGGATTATCAGAAAAACTGCAGAATCTGATGAAAAAAATGAGGGGTAATGCCCGCGTTACTGAAAAAGATGTCAGAGATATGATGCGCGAGGTCAAGCTTGCGCTTCTTGAAGCAGATGTCAACTTCAAAGTGGTCAAGGATTTTATAAATTCGGTTACTGAAAAGGCAATAGGACAATCGGTGCTTGAAAGCCTTACCCCTGGGCAGCAGGTAGTAAAGATAGTTCATGAAGAGCTTATAAAGCTTATGGGATCAGTTCCCTCAAAGCTGACATATTCGCCGGCCCCGCCGACGGTGTACATGATGGCAGGCCTTCAGGGTTCAGGTAAAACCACCACTGCCGGAAAGCTAGCCAATTTCCTTCGCAAAGAAGGCAAACGCCCCTTGCTGGTGGCCTGTGACGTTTACAGACCCGCAGCCGTAAAGCAATTGCAGGTAGTGGGAGGTCAGCTGAATATCCCGGTATTTGAGATGGGAACAGATACAGACCCCGTTGAAATAGCAAAGAAAGCCGTTGCCTATGCGAAAAGCATGCAGTTCGACGTGGTTATAATAGATACTGCGGGACGGCTTCATATCGATGAAGAACTGATGGATGAACTCAAGCGCATCAAGGAAACTGTCAGACCACATGAAATACTGCTGGTGGTTGACTCCATGACAGGCCAGGATGCGGTGAATGTAGCAGGCACATTCAATGAGAAGCTTGGAATAGACGGGATCATCCTGACAAAGCTTGACGGTGACACCAGAGGAGGAGCAGCACTTTCAACAAGGGCTGTGACCGGAAAGCCCATAAAATTTGCAGGAATGGGCGAAAAATTGAATGATCTCGAGCCTTTTTATCCTGACAGAATGGCGTCGAGGATCCTGGGGATGGGAGATGTCCTGAGTCTTATCGAGAAAGCTCAGACTGCCTTTGATGAAAAGCAGGCCCTCGAGCTCGAGAAGAAGATGAGAACAGCAACCTTTACCCTGGATGACTTCCTTGAGCAAATGCAGCAGATCAAGAAGATGGGTCCGATAAGCCAGATCCTCAGTATGCTGCCTGGTGTCGATGCCAAGGCATTGAAGGGTGTAGATGTGGATGAAAAGCAGTTCGCCCGTACAGTCGCCATCGTGCAGTCGATGACGAAACAGGAGCGTAACAACCCTGCTATTTTGAATGCCAGCAGGCGTATCAGGATAGCCAAGGGAAGCGGTACGACAGTTACCGATGTAAACCGCCTTCTGAAGCAATTCGAGGATATGAAGAAAATGATGAAGCAGTTTACCGGAGGCAATGCCAAAAAGCTGATGAAAGGCATGGGAGGCTTCAGAAGACCATTTTGATTCGCTTGAAACGTCAAGGCTTGGATTTGCGATAGTCTGACGAAAGATAGATAATTATCCCGCACAACATATGAAAGGTGGTGAAATCATGGTAAAAATCAGATTGAAGAGAATTGGCGCTAAGAAAAAGCCTTTCTACAGAATAATCGTTGCAGACGGAAGATCTCCGCGTGACGGCAAGTTTATCGATCAGGTAGGTACTTACGATCCTAAGGCTGATCCCTCTATTATCAAGGTTGATGCAGAAAAAGTTAAAAAATGGCTTAGTCATGGTGCGCAGCCTACTGAAACCGTTAAAAAGCTCCTCAAAATAGCAGGAGTTACAGAGTAATAGTCTTTCTGCAACGAATGGAGGTAGTCCAATGAAAGAGTTGCTGGAAAAAATTGCGAGATCCTTGGTTGACAATCCTGACGAAGTCTCGGTTACCGAAGTGGACAACGGAAATTCATTGATTCTTGAGCTTAGGGTGGCCGAGGAAGATATGGGCAAGGTCATAGGAAAGCAAGGCAGAATTGCCAAAGCTATACGGGTTGTTATGAAGGCTGCAGCAGTTCATGAGAATAAGAGGGTTGTCGTTGAGATAGTCTAGCAAAAAGAGCATTATTCCTGAGATTTTATCCGGGAATGATGTTCATAAAAAAGCAGGAGTGGTAAATACCGCAGCCTGCTTTTTTTAGGTTCTGTAATAAATGTTGGGGTACTGGAAGGTTAAAAAACTGAATGCTCCAACATTTTTTAAAGGGGAGCATGTAGCCGAAATATCAAGTAAAATGAGATCCTTCTATGCATGGCAGAATAAAATCAGCGGTGTTATAGGTTACTACATATATAAATCCTCATCAGGTGGAGCGTTCGATTCAGATCCAATAAACAAATGCATTATTACAGATACATCATATGTTGATTCAAACGTCAGAAAGGATCAAACCTACAGCTATTATGTAACTGCCGTAAACAAATATGAAGTTGAATCCGAACCATCTGATGCGATAACGATTGAAGTCAAGCCCTTTGAATCTGACAAGCTGACGGAAGAACCTGAAAGCAGATCGGAAGAGCTGACCGGGAAGCCTGAAGAGGTATCTGAACAACGGTCCCAAGAACTTGAAAATAGTACTGAAGATCCGGCTAAGGAACCTGGAGTGGTATCTGAACAACTGTCCGAAGAAACTGATGAAGGTTCAGAATTGTCTGAAAAACCAGCAGAAGCCTCTGAAGAATTGCCGGCAGAGCCTGAAGCAGTAAAAGAAGCAAATAAGGATGCTTCTGATACATTTGAATCGGGCAAAGAAATCGGCATTCAGGATAAGGAAAAGCCATCTGACCTTTCTGCCTTCATAATAATTGCTTTATCGATATCTCTTTTTCTTGTTGTTACAGTATTTATTGTTTACGTTATCAGACAAAAACGCAAAATATCTTGATACTGATGTAACCATAAAAATAAAGGGCTGTCATTTCAGACAGCCCATTTATCAGCTTTTCCAATGCTATTTCTTTGCAATATAGCCCTGAGCTTTCAGAAGCTCGGCAATCAGTACAGCTCCGCCTGCAGCTCCTCTGACTGTGTTATGGGAGAGGCTTACAAACTTGTAGTCATAAAGCGAATCCTCACGAAGTCTTCCGACACTTACGCCCATGCCGTTCTCGATATCGCGGTCCAACCTTGTCTGAGGTCTGTTGTCTTCCTCAAAATAGGTGATGAACTGCTTTGGAGCTGATGGCAGATTGAGTTCCTGAGGAATACCTTTAAAGTTTCTCCACAGAGAGATTATTTCATCCTTTGAAGGTTTATTTCTGAAGGTTACGAAAGTGGCCGCCATATGCCCGTCTGTAACAGGAACACGAATACATTGGGTAGTTATTACAGGAGAAGATGCCTTCACAATGGCTCCTTTTTCCACCCTGCCCCATATTCTCAGAGGTTCCTGCTCACTTTTTTCTTCTTCTCCGCCTATGAACGGGATCACATTGTCCACCATCTCAGGCCAGTCCTTGAATGTTTTTCCTGCACCAGAAATTGCCTGGTAGGTACAGGCTACAACCTGGGAAGGCTCATATTCCTTAAGGGCATGAAGGGCCGGAACATAGCTCTGAATGGAGCAGTTTGGCTTTACAGCTATAAACCCGGTCGAAGTACCCAAACGTTTCCTCTGGTATTCGATAACTTCAAGATGATCGGGGTTGATTTCCGGAATAACCATGGGCACATCAGGAGTCCAGCGATGAGCTGAGTTGTTGGAAACAACAGGGGTCCCTGTCTTTGCATAAGCTTCTTCCAGAGCCTTTATTTCTTCCTTTTTCATATCCACCGCGCAGAAGACAAAATCCACTTCCGATGCGACATTTTCAACCTGTGAGGCGTCTTTTACCATGATATTCTTTACTGCTTCGGGCATAGGGGTTGAAAGCTTCCATCTTCCGCCTGCAGCTTCCTCATAGGTTTTGCCTGCAGAATTTGCGCTAGCTGCAATAGAGGTCACTTCAAACCAGGGATGGTTTTCAAGGAGGGCTACAAATCTCTGCCCGACCATTCCGGTACCGCCGACTATACCAACCTTTAATTTATTGGACATAAATACTGCTCCTTTCAGTGCTTAAATTACCTTATATGATAAGTTCACAGATGTCTCTTATATATTATTCTAATAATAATATGAAAGCTGCATGTTAATCAATTAGTATATTTTATAAAATGAACGGGTATAATAAATAATTTAATGTATTATTAGCAAAATCAATCCCTGATCCATTCAAGCCGTGTTATTTGTCTTGCGCAGACATCGTTGTCAAGGCAATAGAACGTTTCAAGGAACTCAGCTTTTCTGTCATACACCGAACGCGAAATGACAGATTGGCCTTCCAGGTCATATTTTTGGCTTTCTACGATAATGTATTCAACTTCTTCCGAAGGCGTGATGGCTTCTGGCACTTCACCAGGAGAGTAATCAGCCCGGGATATGATATTGCTGTCTTTATCCATTTGCAGGACAGATATCTTCACAGGAGGATACATAGTGGTAAATGTTACCTTGACCGAATAGCTTCTGACCCTGCTCTTTCCGTTTTCAGTTACAGTTGTTTTCTCGTCCATTGTTGTAGAGAAGGTCGAACCTTCGCCCTGAAGACCGCCAAGCACAAAGCTGTTTCCTGAAACAGCGTAAACATTGCCGTCCGGACTTTGGTAAACAGGGTTGATATAACGGATTTTGCCTGCCGATTCAGAAGCAATATAAATCGTGCATTCAAGTGCGGTGCTGTCTTCCTCTTCATTATCGACAACACTTATATGTGCGTCGCTTACTGCGTTGTCAGAGCCCTGGGTTATATAGCTGTTCTCACACTCTGGATCAGGAACATTCGCTACAAAATACGATATTCCTTCAACGCCCTCAAAATCAAATTCTTTTATTTCTGCGGTTTCTCCGTTCTCGTTCGTTATTGTCCGTGTCACGACCGATGCATATAAACGCTTCTGATATTTGCTGCTGTCTGCAGCGTCAATGAACATATCTCCTGAGAGATTCTTTATCTTGCTGATATTATCGTTCAAGAATCTCTCTGCATCAAAAAGATCCAGGTATTCCTCTGTTATAAAGAAACCAATCAGTCTGTCAGTACCGTTTGTATTACCTTTATTTTCGATTGCCAGCTGGCAGCCTGATATTGAAAATAAAAATAAAACAGCCAGAATCGATACAAAAACTTTCTTATTCATCATCGTCGCCCTCCAGATTCCCGTCGAATTTCAAAATATCTCCCACATCACAGGAAAGGTAATAACATATTTTATTTATGGTACCAAAACGAACACCCTTTGCCTTGCCGCTTCTCAATATCGAAAGATTGGCTTCTGTAATTCCGATAAGCGCGCATAGCTCCTTTGAGGTCATACCGCGTTCCTTGAGGATCTCTTCAAGATGAACTCTGATTGCCATTTCTGATCCTCCTCAGATGAACATATCGTTATCTTCTTTAAGCTGCTTGTTTTCCCTGATGAATTGCGCAAGCAGCAGTGCTGCAAGCACAAATGCAACCGAAAAGACCGGTATATTGACCGAGCTGTTGACAACAGACAGTTTTCTTATGAAAACAAGCTGTAAAAGGTTTAGTCCTACAGTAGAAAGAACTGTTATAATAAGAGCCAGCCCGCATATGCGGGAAAGCTTGACGGCACAAACTGCAGTCTGTTCTGAGTAACGGTCGGCTGAAAGTTCAGAAAGAAGATTTTGCCCGCTGGTTACCACCGGTATGATCAATAAATTGGGTATAGCATCAACAATATATCTAAGAACAAGAAAAACATAGCTTGCGCCAAGCAGATGCTCATTCCCCTTATTGTCTGCACGGAGCTGTTCAAATGAATCCAGCAGGTTACTGAACTGAACCCCGAAAACGATCAGAACGATGATAATATTTACTATATAAAGCAATATCAAAAGGTATTTTTGGAGTCTTGTGTTATCGGCTGTAAAAAACAGACGCAGAATCCTGATAAGAAGATAACCTGCAATAACCGAATAAGCTATTCCTCCAAGCATGGCCTTGCCTACTCTCTGCCCCATCAGGAAGAGCTTACCGAGCAACCCGGGATTGATCATATAATAAATAACAGCGAAAAGCACTGCGCTTAATACCGCCAACAGAGCATCCTCCGGGTACAGCCTGCGCTTTTTACTAAGCAGAAGCAAAATGATTACAGGAACAAGACATATAACCGAGTAAAAGACAATCGATATCAAATTACCTGAGCTGCCTGACAAGGACAGTATTCTGAGCAGAATACCAGTCTGTTCGAACGGAAAAGCTAATATAGAAGAAAAGATCTGTGGCAGAGCCCTTCTGGAAAAATGTAACATCATACAGGCGATTGCCTCACAGCCAAGAAAAATATAAAATGATTTATGTTTCATAAAACCTCCGAATTATTGTAAAACGATAATTTCAATTTCATTATACTGGAAAATTATCGTTTGTCAATAATTTTTTCTTCAGAAAAGGTTGT
>DULR01000050.1 GCA_012840245.1 Clostridiaceae bacterium | reverse complement strand
AAATATTTGTTTCTAAGTGAATTTTTATGTAAAATCAAAGTACATGACAAGGTGTCCGGATGTATCCGGTTTTATTGTCCGGATACTCCCGGAAATACTGTCCGAATAATCCGGAATACGCACAGAAAAAATATAATTAAATCAACAGCAAAATATTTTACATAAAAGGTCGGTCTGAATGAAAAAATTATTTTTAATTATATTATCTTTTTGTCTTATGCTTTTTGCTGTATCCTGTCAAAAGAATGCTATCCCTTCCATGGCAGGAGCCATAGATGCAGGAAATGAAGAAGCACAGCTTGTTTCCGACCCCCTGATCACCGATCCAAATCCCATTAATGAAACTCAGCCGACAGGATCTGATAATGAAGCCGTGTCCGCACCGGAGGCTGATACCGGTGGAAATGAAAGCGATCCAACCCATACTGGACCGAAAGATCCTTATGCTTCAATACAGAATCAAAGCACCGGAACAACAAGCCCATCAGCCATTGAGTATCTTTACGAAGAGGAGATCTCAGAGGAAGAAATCGCCAGGTATGCAAGTCTTATTCCGGATGAATATAAGACATTGTCCTACTATTATCCTGAAAAGGCAAAACGTTATGTCAAATATAATGAGCTGAATCCGGGTCTCGGATATGGTAAATCGATTCTTTATGTCAATATCGGGCTGGACAAACCCTTTTATTCAAATATAAAAACCATAACAGAACCTGATCGCATTGACGTGCTTGTAAATAAATATAATAAATTGCCTGGCAGCTTTAGTCCCAGGCTGGTAGAGCTCCCTTCCGAGCTATGCGCCGAAGGAGTCGGAAAGCAATACTTAAGAAGAGATGCAAAGGAAGCATTTGAAAAAATGCATCGGGATGCGAAGGAATTTGGTCTAAATATAACTGCCTTTGGTACATACAGAAGCATCCAGGTGCAGAATTACATATGGGACAGCAAAATAAATTCAGGCAGAACTATTGAAGATGTGGATAAGCTCAACTCACGGGGAGGACACAGCGAACATCATACCGGTCTGGCTATTGATGTGATCAAAAACAGCTATGTTGTGGAGAGCACCAGGGAATTCGAATGGTATAAGGATAATGCTCACAAATACGGTTTCATAATCAGATATCCGAAAGGCAAGGAGCATATTACAGGCTACCAGTACGAGCCCTGGCATCTTAGATACCTTGGTGTGGAACTGGCAACCAGTGTATATGAAAGCAGTCTGACATATGAGGAGTATTATGCTTTATATATAGAGCCCGGGATGAGGTCATGCTTCAATGCTCATCCAAAGCCATAATACCTTACTCCCGAAGAGCTGCTTTGAGTTGCTTCGGGTATTTTGCTTCCAAACCCTCCTGTAGCATTTCTGGTCAGCCCAAAAATAGCTCTGAAACGGTATGACAGGCTTTTGAAATCAGATGGCTGGGTTACATGGATCTTCCTTACCGTCTGTCCGTTGCAATGATATATATCAACTCCCTCTTTCTGATAACGGCATAAAATATGGGACAAATCGTTCTGGATCGATTCTGACCGGACAATGATCCTGTTGATTCCCTGATTTATAATGAATGACGCTGAGGGCATATCCTGAGGGAATACGCACCAGCGGTTGTCATATTTGCCGGGCTGCTTTCCGCTGCCTGACATCCTGTTTGAATCCAGCATGAACACAGGAGGAGCATCAGCCCGTATATTGCATGAAACGAGTTCGTCAGCACCTTTATAAAGAGCCTTAACGATATCATGGACCTTAACGATCGTTGATAAGGAAGGCCCATCCACTCCGTTATAGAGCGGCACCGGTCTGTAACCCAGGCGTGCCAGTCCAAGACTCTCTTCGACTCCGCTGTGTCTGGGCAGGTCAACTATGATCATCGTATTCCTCTCAAGGCTCTGGATCCATTTTATTTCAGGTATGTTGAGCTCCACTTTGTTGATTGAGTCGGGTTGACGTATAAACAGAACAGGTTTTGCCCACTGTGTCCATATGGCATCATCCGGTGCCCAGATTTTATAGGTTTCCAGATTGCTCCTCAATTTTATTTTCCTCCTTTTAAAACCAGAAGCGGTATATCCTTAGCCCTGTAATCTATCCGTGGATAAGGGCTTAATCTTCCATAAAAGCCGGCACTCTTCCCGTTTACAGTAAATACTCCAACACATAAGTGCCAGGACTCGCCGTTGGCATCTTTCAGCGGCTTGCTTTCAAATCTTCGCTGCGCCACCCAGCTTTCGGGATACCTGCGCACTGATTTTTCTATCAGCTTGCTTTCCTTCTGACTTATGGCCTCTGTTATCAGTATACCTTCTCCCACTCTTCCCAGAGCCGGTTTGTAGATCCAACCCCCGTCACCAGGCTTGATTTCTTTCGGGTCTCTTGTCTCAGGCAGCAGGCTTTTCCATGCAGGTATATCTACCCCCAGCTCATCCCATACCAACGGCAATCTTTTGGATTGGGTCAGTATGGCGACCGGGTGGTTGCATGATGCCGTTTCACAGTCAAAATAGCCCATCCAGGCTGATTTTCGTGGAAGGCCGGTAAGCCATTCCAGTGGAAAAAAGCGTGCTATTCCGTCAACAGGGCCTTCCCTGCCCTCAATGATGCAGAAAGCTTTCCTGTCTTTCCAGACGATATGATCAGGTGCAGCAAATACGGTGTTGTAACCATGATCCAGAAAATAGTCGCTGAGAAACTCCATAACCTGACGGTCATCAGAATAGGATGTGGCATGGACAAATGCTATGGTCCCGTTTTCATTGACTTTGTCTGAAAATGCTTCCAGAATGCTGTGCCCTACATGCTTTCTCGGTTCACAACCATCAAAAAACCTGCACGCTAACCTTGGCAAGATCGAGGCTTCGGCAAGACCTCCGGGAACATCACTGTTTACTTCGGAAACTGCCCAGCCGTTAGTCGTAGGATGAAAATCAAACCGCATCAAACGTACATTTTGGCTTCTTTTATAGCCTGACAGCCGCCTGATCGCCTTTTCGATCTTCCCGGGAAACCCCAGCTTTTTTACCAGCTTTGGCTTGTTTATCAGGGCTTCCTCCATCAGCATGGTTTCTTCAGACAGCTGTTCGGCATACCTCTCCAGCTGACGGGCTGTCTCCTGATCAATCATTACAACATGTTTAGCTACGGTATTATGATCGCCCACCTGCGGATCCCATTTATACGCCTTGAATATGGCATCATAGCGGTATTCCGAATATTTGTCCTCAGGTATCAAAGCCAAATCCACAACCTGCTTCATAAAACAACCTCTGAAAGACCCACCGGCAAATTGTCATAGGCGGGATTTTCAACCAGCGGGAACATCATTACGCATAATACTGCAATGATTACATAAATGATCCCCCAGTATATCGAACTGAGTAAATAATTATTATTTATACGCTCACGTGATTTTGCACTGTTTATATAGAAGCGCTCGATGAATATGGCCAAAACCGTAAGAGGCAGAACCGGCCAGCCTACCAGGAATTCCACTATCGTCACGGAAAAAGACGTCCAGTCTCCTGCCGATGCTCTGCCCAGAATGATCCCGCTTGCCAGAAGATAGCAACCGAAACGGATCCCGCAGTATATGTCCCGCTCCACAGAGATCCTTTCAAAAATGCCGGTAAATTTGTTCATGAGTATACCCAATAGGATCCACGCGATCAGTCCCAGTCCTCCGGCAAATAATACGCACCACCAGCCAGGACCGTCTCCCACATTGGCTCCCGAGTATATTATAGTCAACCCCAGAAAAGCTCCTGTGACGGCAAACATTGCAGCCTTGTTCTTATTTTCAACGGCATCATCGATCCATGAAAGGTCAAATGACATAAAGACAAGATACAAACCGGCAAATATCCATGCAAAGCCCAGAAATATATAAAATAATATGTATATGAAAGCTCCCACTACATCAAAGGAAGCCAAAACTTTCAATGTATAAAGAATCATGGCATATGATACTGCCGGTAAAAATCCAAAGGTCAATTTTAATGTTTTGTACTGCCCGGAAGGCCACATACTGCCTAATCTTCTGTACCATCTGAAAATGCTGTTCAATGAATAATAGCCTGAGAATATAAAGATCAAAAATTCAAAACCGTCCATATTCCCTCTTCTTCATTTGATTTTTCAATATAGGGCATTATCCATAATCTTCCGCTTAATTGTAACATAAAAAAAGGTTAAAAACAAAAATTATAAAAAAGAAGCCATGGCAAGGCTGCTCTCTTTTACCATAGGAGCGGTTTCTTCCGATACATTCTCATCTGCTTATACTTTTACATCCAGCTCTGTTCCGAAATTCTTAGTCATTATTTTTTTGTATCTTTCACTGAAATAATCCTTGTTCTGATTGCCCGCTTCACCCTTTGTAACAGTTCTTGTCTCTCCACCTGATATATATACTCTGCCGCACTCAGGGCAGATGTCTGTTTTCAGGGTCACTGACTGGGAGACGATCTTCCTGTCCTCTCTTGCTGCCTCTGCTGCTTCATTTCTCACATGCTCAAATTCATGAGATTTGACTGCACTGAAAGATGCCTCGGGCGAAATATGCCCCGGCGCTTTGAATGAAACTCCGGCATCATTGGATACATCCTGATATTTCCGCTGTTTGCACGTGGTGCACTCAACAGCTCCGGCCTTCCTGGCCGGACCTGTCCCAGCCCTGTTCAATTCCTGATTTGTCTCAACAGAAGCATCCACGGCATAATGATTATTACCGTAATTCGCCGCGGCAGCAGGACCTGAAAATGAATACAGATATGGATCTGACCTTCCGTAGGCTGAAATGTTCATCTCCCCACCTCTTATGTATATTATACCACATTGTCATGGGGACGGTTCTGGTGACAAATTTACTTGTTTGTGTCAAGCAATCGTGGGCAATTTATTTATTTTTCCAATAGTAAGAATATACCAGTGTTCTAATGGACTATATTTAACCTTGTTTACCGCATTTATTCCACGGTCCCCTTGATAATGAGCCTCTATCAGCATGTTCTCAGGCATCATGGGCACCACCCATTCTGAACAAGCAGCGGGGCGTTGGAGTATGGTTGATGCCTAGCTATGCAGCCTCACATGCCGCACTCATCGTAAAGGGGCTTTCGCGGCATAAACGCTACTTCATCATCTGTATACCATTTCGCTGAATGTTTTAAGGTCAAACATTCTACGGATTACTTTCCTACCATTTGTTACCTTGCAATTTGAAAACGGTAATTGTCCCTGATGCAACGGATATAGTGACTTTTTAACAGCTTTTTTCACTGCTACTTTGCTGCTGCTAAGAGATTCTATAAAACGCTCTGTAACTCTTTCTGAAAGGTGTCCCGACACAAGCGCTGATATCTTATCTTTAAAGCCTTTTCCCATTTTTAGTGCTATGATTTTTGATAAATTATTTGCACCTCTCTCACTCCAGCTTTTTGCCCCTTTCATACGCTTTGCAAATATATTTACATTCCTCTCCATAGTGCCTAAAGTCCTATACTCCAAACCATCTGGTGGATCTGGAAGAATATTGTCTAGCCTGTCTTTATATACGACTATGCCGTCAATATTGTTTTTTATATAATTCTCAAGGGTAGTAAGCTTCTTTACTTCGCTTTCCACACCACCACATTCATATTTTAAACTCTCTATTTTGTTTAATGCTTTATCTATTTCTCCACCCTTGAGCCACCTTAGTATATTTCGTCTCGCCTGCTTGTCGTAAACATTACGGATTACACTCTTAGCAAGATGATAAGGATCCAGTTGAAAAATATCTGTCTCTAAATCATGTCCGCTTCTTATCCAAGATGCACCGTCACCATTTAATACCCTATATACTATCTCATCAACATTATATTTTTTTGCTATTGCAGCATCCCTTAGATTTTTAAACTCATCTGGCTTCATATAGCCGGCAAATGCTGTTTTTTCAACTGTTTTATACTCTTTTGAGGAGGCATATCTTTTTTCCCATCCCTCATACATTATCCCTATCTTTAGTTCCTTTTTGCCCTTTGAAGTTGAGGACTTTTTCCTACTCTTGCCCTGCATGGAAAGCCACAGACCATCAGCTTCTTCAAACAGAACTGGAATTTTGCTGATGTTTTTCTCACTTCTGGTTTTGTTCTCATTCGCGCTGCTGATGGCGGGAAGCATGTTCAAATGGGTGGGAAACAGCCGGATCTATGAGATATTTGACAGTATCACCGCTTTTGGAAATTATCCAAGATCTATTTTTTCAAAAGCGTTTCAGAATCTTATATCCTACATCATCCCCATTGCCATAATCGGTTTTTTCCCTGCTTCGGCATTGCTCGGAAAATCCATTGACGGAGCCCTGGCCGCCATGGGTATATGTCTGGTGTTCTTTATATTCAGTATGCTGTTCTGGCGAAAGATGCTTTCGCTCTATACCAGTGCGGGAGGTTAAGCTGTAATGGGCATTATAGAGATTGAAAACCCGAAAAAGGTATATACGACTTATGAGAGAGGAAGCTCCTTTTTCGATACTCTGAAGAGCTTGTTTGTGAGAAAGAAAATCGAGGTTCATGCCCTTAAGGGTATTTCACTGGAAATAGAAGAAGGCGAGCTTCTGGGCTTTATCGGTCCTAATGGTGCCGGGAAATCCACCACCTTAAAGATTCTGACCGGTGTATTGCATCCTACATCGGGACATGTCAGTGTAATGGGTTTTGTTCCTGGAAGCAGCGAAGCTCATACGTGGGAAACATCGGTGCTGTCTTCGGACAGAAATCCCAGCTCATATGGGATATCCCGCCATTGGATTCCTTTGAGATGAACAGAGCCATATATTCCATACCCAAAAATGAATATAAAAACAGACTTGATATGATGGCAGAGCTTCTGGATGTCGGAAGTGTGATATGTAAGCCTACAAGACAGCTTTCTCTCGGAGAGAGGATGAAATGCGAATTCATCATGGCCATGCTCCATGATCCGAAGATAGTATTTCTTGACGAGCCCACCATCGGTCTGGATGTGATAGCCAAGGACAGGATAAGGGACTTTATTCGTGAAATGAATTCCCAAGGCAAGACATTCATCCTGACAACCCATGATCTTGGTGATATCGAGCATCTGGCCAAAAGAGTGGTTATGATAAATCATGGAAGCATTGTATTCGATGATTCCTTAGACGCATTGAGAAGTTATATGGGAGCAAGAAAGCTTGTTACCCTTTCCACCCATGCTCCCCTTCCAGACCTTGGATTGCCGGGAGTAGCGGTAAAAACCAGACAGTCTGACTTTCATGCAGAGCTTGAACTTGACATTTCATTAACCGGTCTTAACCAGTTCATTGAATATGTCAATAAAAGCAGCTCCATCAAGGACATATCTGTCCAGGACCCACCCATCGATGAGGTAATAAAAAATTTGTATCAGAAGTAAGTTTCGTGAGTTTCGGGGACGGAGACTTTCGCTCATTTGGGGTGCACTTCAAACTGTACCTACAGGAAAAAAGTATAAAGAAATTACCTGGTATTTGGCAGAAAAAACGAAGATATTATTTCTGTCTATGTATATATTGTATATATAAATATTTTTTAAATGAGGGGATTAAATGAAAAAGTTTCTATCGCTTCTGTTGATTATTGCTGTTTTATTGACATGCATTGGATGCGGAAAGGATAACTCAGATAATGCGAAAGAGTCCAGCAGAAAAATCGACAGTAAAGCCAAGGGTGATGTTGAACTTGAAAACGGGCAGATGTATTTTAACTTCAAGAAAGACACGGTAGCTCTATCCGTCTCATTATCAGGTGATGATGCGGAAGATGAGCTGGATATCGATATGAATGACAGCACCAATGATATCAAGGAGGCCATTCTTGATTCCTTCGGCAATGATTTTGATGACGTAGAAATAACCGCTTTCAAAAAAGGGAAAGATTATATCAGCTTCACCATTGAAGTGGATGCTGATTCTTTCAGTGAAGGCATGCCAGGTTCTTACTATGATGAGTATTCATTAAGCGATTTAGCTGAAGAGTATGGCCTAGACGGTGTGGAAGAATTATGTGATTATTATACCTTTGTTGATTTCAGCAGCGAGGAAGAAATTGATGAGGATGAACTGGCAGAGTTTGAGGACCATTATGTTGTGCGTATTCCGGATTATTCGGACAGTATTTCCGGGAGTATCCGGACAATAAAACCGGATACATCCGGACACCTTGTCATGTACTTTGATTTTACATAAAAATTCACTTAGAAACAAATATTTTT
>DULR01000049.1 GCA_012840245.1 Clostridiaceae bacterium | reverse complement strand
TAGCGGAAAAGTAACTCTGCTGACACGGACACTTAGATCCATACGAGATAATGGATTTGCTATATGATCCTTGCCCAAAAAGAGGGGCAGACAGTAACGCAAAACCTAAAACAAGTTGACACGACCCGGATGGTCGGATCGGTTTAATTTTTATTGAGAATATGATATTATAGACTGGTACGAACTGTCCGGGAAAAGCGTTAAAACAAAGCTTAAGAACGACAGTCATGTTAAATACGGAGGAGAAAAACCGATGGGTAAAGCACCTAAAAAAAACAGAAGAGAAAATGCTCTGATAGTAACAGCAGCGATACTTTCGATGCTCATTTTAGCTGTGGTTTTTGCATTGCTTTCAAAATATATGCAGGGCGGCCCAGTTGTAATAACGCCGACGCCGTCTCCGACTGAAACTTCGACAACCACACCAGGTTCGTCTCAGACAAGCGAACCGACCCCTGAACCGACTCCTGAACCGACCCCGGAGCCGACTCCGGAGCCTACACCTACACCGACCCCTGTACCGGATCCTACTCCGATCGCGGGGATAACACCGTACCCTGAAATAACACAGGACAGCCGCAGCACATCAACAAAAAGTATGCCTCCGATCAAGGCGCTGTATCTGAATGCCACATCAGTAAGGAAGAATCTCGATCACTATATCGATCTGGCAAACAGGACAGAAATCAATGCGTTCGTCATAGATATCAAAAATGACTCTGGCACTATTATGTACGATTCCGATATCGACGTCGTCAATAAAGCAAAGGCTGACACGCCGGGATTCGACATAAGGACTGTGACCCAGAAGCTCCACGATAACGGTATCTTCGTGATTGCCAGAATGGTCACGTTCAAGGATTCGGTCATGACCTCCTATAATCCTGATCTTGCTATAAAAACAGCCGATGGCAAGGTCTGGGATCAGGGTACTAAATGGCTCAATCCGGCCAGTAAGGAATCCTGGGATTATATTCTCAGCATAGCCAAGGAAGCGGTTAATTTCGGATTCGATGAGATCCAGTTCGACTATATACGTTTCCCTGAAACAAGCCTTTATACCTATAAGCTCGACCTTGCTCCAGGCCAGACCCGCAGCGGAGCAATAGAGAATTTCATTCGTTATGTGAGAATGAATCTTCCTCCTGAGACGGTTTTGTCAGCTGACATATTCGGTATGCCCATGATTGCGATGAAGGATTACGGCGAGATCGGACAGACCCTTGAAACCATAGGCACAAGCCTGGACTATATCTGTCCCATGATCTATCCGTCGCATTTTGCGAATTCTGCATCAAAAGGGCTGATGAGCAATGGAGTAGGGCAGACCATAAATGGAATAAAATTCACACATCCGGACCTGAAACCCTATGAGGTCGTTTACAACACCCTCATGGTAGGTAAAGACAGAATCGCTAAAATGGAAGGCTATAACCTTAACGTAAGACCGTATATTCAGGGCTTTACCCTGAACACTCTCCCGGATGGATATTGGAAGAATTACGGCGTCGAGGAATACAGAGCACAGATCAAGGCTGTTTACGATGCGGGCTATAATGAATGGATATTCTGGAATGCCCGGAACGAATACGTGGAAGAAGCCTTCCTGCCCGAATGATCCTTGTTTGCATTATGAACCCCTTCTTGTCATTCTGAGCGAAGCGAAGAATCTTATTAAACATAAATACGAGAAGCGTGATAAACAAAATGAAAGACGTAATAATACTGGGAATCGAAACAAGCTGTGATGAAACCTCTGCAGCTGTCGTCAAGAACGGCCGCGAGGTTTTATCCAATATAATCTCTTCTCAGGTCGATCTCCATGCCGAATACGGAGGCGTCGTACCTGAAATAGCTTCACGCAGGCATCTGGAGCTGATCATTCCGGTCATAGACTCCGCATTGTCCAAAGCAGGGAAAACACTTGAGGATGTGGACGGAGTAGCTGTAACATACGGGCCTGGTCTCGTAGGAGCGCTTCTGGTAGGTGTTTCAGCGGCAAAAGCCATATCAGCCGCTATAGATAAGCCTCTTGTCAAGGTCCATCATATAGAAGGCCATATTGCGGCAAACTATATAGAGCATCCCGATTTGGAACCGCCATACATATGCCTCGTAGCTTCGGGAGGTCACAGCCACATAGTTTTGGTTAAGGACTACCTGGATTTCAGAATACTGGGCAGAACAAGGGATGACGCAGCAGGCGAAGCTTTTGACAAAATAGCCAGAGTCCTCGGACTGGGCTATCCCGGCGGACCGGCCATCGATAAGGAAGCCAGGCTGGGTGACCCAAAAGCCATTCGTTTTCCCAGAGTCAATTTTCACGATGATTCCTTTGACTTTTCATTTTCCGGACTAAAAACTGCGGTGATAAACCATGTAAATCATGCCCGTCAGGTTGGAGAAACATTGAATATTCCTGATATCTGTGCATCATTCCAGCAGGCAGTGGTGGATGTACTGACAGACCATACCATAAAAGCAGCGCAGTCTGAGAATGTAAAGACCATAGCCCTGGCCGGCGGTGTTGCCGCCAACTCTCTTCTCCGGCAGCAGCTGGGGAAAAAGGCAAATAAGGCAGGCTTCAGGTGTGTTTATCCTTCACCTGTGCTATGCACAGATAATGCGGCAATGATCGCGTCAGCCGGCTATTATTCATATTTGGCCGGAGAATATGCAGATATGACCCTGAATGCAGTTCCCTATCTTCAGGTCGGTGAGGGACATAAATTATAGAACTTCGTACTACCTGTCATTCTGAGGGAGCGTAGCGACCGAAGAATCTTGTAGGTAAGCCGGAAATGAAGAGTCTGATCAGGGGCAGGCATAATGCCTGCCCATTACTCATATATTAAGGATAAAATGATCCTGTTTTGAGCCCGCCTCTGACATAAAAAATGTGGACAAACCTGTCCACATTTTTGCTCTTTATTGTGGAAATAATCATAAAAACAGCTTATATTGCCCGTTTTATATGTGGATAACTATGTGGATTATGTGGATAAGCCTGTTAATTTCCCTCAAGAGCCTGATACATCCGATAGGTATTGAGCACTTTTCTGACATAATTCTGGGTCTGTTCATAGGGAGGGATGCCACCATATTGTCTCACGGCATTGGGACCTGCGTTGTATGCTGCAAGAGCCAGATCCAGGTCACCGTCAAAGGCTTTCAGCTGATAGTAAAGATATTGGGTGCCGCCCAGTATGTTCTGCTCTATATTGTATGCATCGGTGATCCCCAGCCCTTCAGCCGTACCCGGCATGAGCTGCATCAGTCCCATAGCGCCTGATGTTGACAGGGCAAAGGGCTGGAATCCTGATTCTTCCTTGATTACAGCACGGACAAGAAGAGGATCGAGTCCATATGCCTTGGAGTATGTTTCTATGGCAGAGTTGATCCTGGGCATCAGCTCCTGGATCTCAACCTGTGACAGCCTCGGGTAGACCGATTCATATGAGCCTGATACAAGAGGGAATTTAGTTTTGCTGGTTTTGGATGCAGATTTGGTCTCCACGTCCAGTAATGAAGGATCAATGACAGGAGCAGCTGATTCAACAGAGGCTGCCGCCTGAGCAGTCGCCTTGTTCAGTTCCTCGGCAAAGCTGACCTCCTTAATACCTGAGGTCTTCATTTTAACAGGCAGCCTGCTTTGGATCTCCGCTATCTTTTGGTTCAATATTGCCGAAATATCGGGCATATTGGGAACTCTCATATCATATCTCCTCTTTTTAATTATATCGGAATCTGAAGGCCATTAATAGAGTATAAAATCCATGATCCCGGGCCATACAAAAAGTCAGATCGCATTTCCTGAAATTAATGAATCTGCATTTTTGTATCATGGTCTGAAATGATTCATTATGTATAATTTACGCCAATTTACCCGTTTATATGGGAAATTTGACCGTCTGAATTGAAATTATGGTTTTTGAGAATAATTGAAATAGAACAGAAAAGCTTAAATATTTTTACCGGAATAGATGTTTTACCCTCAATAGAACGGTTTGTGCCGGCAAAGGCGGAAAGTGCTTATTTCGTTTGTGAGGAGGTTTTTATGCGAATCGATAAAGAAAAGATATTTGCTGCGATAAATTGTACCGGAGGAGCGATACAGCTTGTATCTGCCGTGACAAAGTTTCTGTTGGTGATATTAGTTCTTTGTATAGTTTATGGGGGAACCGCCCAGGGAAAAATCGCTGACAATGTCGTCAGACTTCATATAGTTGCCAATAGTGATAAACCAGAGGACCAGGAACTGAAGCTTAAGGTCAGGGATGCCATTCTGGCCCATATGAACGAAAAATATCCGGATGGCGCCGACAGAAAAGAAGCTGCCGAGTATTTAAAAAGCAGCCTTCCCCTGATCAGGCAAATTGCTTCAGATGTAATGAAGGAAAACGGATCTGACGAATCGGTGAATGTCAAATATGGAGTTTACGCTTTTCCTACCAAAGATTACGGTGGTTTGGCATTGCCGGCGGGAATGTATGAAGCAGTGCGCGTCGAATTGGGAGAGGCAAAGGGTCAAAACTGGTGGTGCATTATGTTCCCGCCGCTTTGCGTAGCTGATGCCAGCAGCCTGAAGCTGGATGAAGAGGCAATGAGCCGACTTAAAAAGGAAATAGGAGATGACAATTACAAACTTATAACCGATATAACCGAAAAAGGAAACGTTCCGGTGAAAATAAAATTCCGCATCATTGAGTTGGTCGAAAGCTCGAAAATGAGACTGGCTGAACTGATAAGCAAACTGTTCTGACCTGATATGCGTGACAGGCATGACAGGGGGACGGAGCTGTTGTCACAATGAAAAGGTGACAATAACCCCGTCCCCCTGTCGCATCCCTTGTATCATTCGGCAGAACAATGTTACAATTAACTGGCAAAACTAAATCGGAAGGCCATATGCAATGGTAGTAAGAATTCTTTATGAAGATAATCATTTGCTGGTTGTGGTCAAGCCTCCGAATGTTCCCGTACAGGAAGATATCAGCGGGGACAGGGACATATTGACCATACTGAAGGATGATATAAAAGAGCGGTATAATAAGCCGGGAAACGTCTTTCTCGGCCTTGTGCACAGGCTTGACAGGCCGGTAGGGGGAGCCATGGTCTTTGCTAAGACTTCCAAGGCTGCCTCAAGACTGTCTGAACAGATCCGCAGGCATGAAATGGGGAAGACCTATCTTTGTGTAGTTGAGGGTTGTCCTCAAAATACAAAAGGCCGTCTTGACGATTATCTCATTAAGGATACCAGATTGAATCTGGTTAGTGTTGCAAAGCCGGGAACACCCGGAGCAAAGCAGGCAATTCTTGATTATGAAGTGATCTCCCGGGCCGAAGATCTTAGTTTGATTAAAATTAACCTTCATACTGGCAGAAGTCATCAGATACGTGTACAGATGGCCAATAACGGCACACCACTCTTCGGTGACACCAAATATGGCTATACGGGGAGCAAGGAGCATCAACTGGCCCTCTGGTCTTATGAATTATCGGTATCCCATCCAATAACAAAGGAGAGGATGTTGTTTACATCCTCTCCTCCTGATGAATATCCCTGGAATATATTTAATTTTAAATAACGATATTTAGGAAACTTATTTTACTTTTCGATCACGATCTTCGTGTTTTCAATGGTGACGATGCTGGATTTCACTATTGAGCCCTGGGCTATTGTGCCTTCAGCGACATATTCTCCGGGGCTGGAAACTCTTGCGTAGTAAACAAGCGGTTTGGGAGGATTGTCTTTATCATGTTTTCCTACCACGAATGTCACCTTTTGCCCGTCAAACTGTCTGTACCAGCATCCTGTCAAATCTCTTACGCCATAGCGCCAAGGATTTTCCAGAGGCTTAAGACCGGCAGGCGCATAGTCGCTTATTTCATAGGTATTGTCAATGGCTGTCTTGTCAATGGTGTAAGTGATCACGACCTTGACCAGGTCATTGGCCTTGAATGTGGTCTTTTCCTCACCGGTAGCCGCATCATAATATTTGCGTTTCAAAGTGATCCCCGAGTCATTCTTCACATTGTCGGTAAATGAGCTTGTAAACATCGACAATACCGAAACTTCGCCTGAGACCTTTTTGATCTGCAGCTTATCGATATTTACTGACGGAACCTTGACAACCTCGCAATAACCGTCTTCGAGATTTGCAGTGTAGGTTTTGCCGTTCATTACATATTCAACCGATGCTTTGGCAGCAGGAAGTATCTCAGCCATTTCCGACAGGTACAGTACTTTTTCTACTCCTACATACTGGGTTTTGGAGTAGTTGTTCTGAACATAGGAGAAGAGTTTGGAGGCATCGGGATGATTGATCCTTGCTGCAAATGCGGCTGCCAGAGCTGTCAGCTTATATGAAGCATCGGTATCGTTTTTCTTTACTTTTACGCGGATATAGGGGTCCTTTCGCTCAAGCTCGGGAACGACCCTTCCTTCATAGATGTCAATTGCCTTATCAAGATCTCCAAGGGCTTCATAAGCCATGCCAAGATAGATATATTCTTCAAGGCTCAGATTCTCCACCTGAGCTGCTCTGTTGAGATCCAGCAGCACAGGTTCCGAAAGCTCGGCAAGACCGAACAGTGCAGCGGCCTGAATGCCGTTTTCCGACATCACTGCATTGTAAAAGTACATCTTTAGGGCAGAGGTATCGATCAAATCCTTAAGAAGAGGCGTAATAAGCGCTGTGAAGCTCATGTCGCTTCCTGCGTAAGGAAGGATTCCGTAACCGCCATCCTCGTTTTTGTATTCAGACGGATCGACATCTATCGGATCTATATAATACTTGTCATTTTTGATAAGCTCTCTTAAAAGTGTTCTTGCGTAATTTGCGACCAGCTTCTGGTCAAGACGTTTCCCATATTCCCAGGATAAGCTGTGCAGAGCATTAATAAGGCTTCCGCGACCTGCATCGGTGAATATCAATGTGGTAAGTCCGCTCTTTCCGCCCTCAGGCTTCATTCCGGTTATTACCTTGCTCTGCCTGACAGTCTCAATGGTCCTGTAAGAAGGATAAACTGTGATAGTACGGCTCAATGCATCAGCAAGGCCTGAATCGGTCCTGGCCGTCATGACCACTGTGAATGTCCCTTCGGCAAGTGCGGGAAGGGGCAGGTATACACGCTCATATACCTTTGCTCTGACGGTCTGTTTGTATTCAGGAAGTTCTTTGACAGTAAGCTCGAACGTTACGTTCTCGTTCTCATCAAGGCTATCGCCGTATGCAGTCAATCCTACCCATGGTTTGTCTCCTGCCAGATAATCAAGGCTCAATGAATCATTTATGAAGAAAGGCATCGTAACTTTGGCAGACCGGATCTCAGATCCCGCGAACAAGTCTGCTGAAACTGCGGCGGCAGCCAGGCTGAATGAAGTCACATTGTCGGGAAGCTTGAATGTGAAACTGCCAAGACCGTCAGAGTCCAGAGCAACTGTTTTGAACAGCGCAGTATCCTTGAACTCCGAACGGACAGAAACGCTTCCGCCTGCCTCTGCTTCGGCCGGTGCCGCAGAAGGAGCGGGCATGGCTGCCTGTTTGGCAGAATCATCTGCTCTAATAGATTCATTGAAGGAAACACTTGTTCCTTTCAAGCCACCGTAAATCATTCCTCCGTCACGGGTGATCGTTGAGCTTATGATTCCGTCTCCGATCCAGCTGTACAGCTCTTGAAGGGGATCGATATACTGACCCGAAAGCTTTAACAGTGCTTCATCCACCAGAGAAATGTTGACCTTTGCAGCGACAGGATTTCCGTTTATATCCTTTGCTGCCAGGCTGATAGTCATGTTGTCGCCGGGCTTGTAGGAATCCTTGTCGGTCTTTATCTCAAGGAGCAGCTTCTTCTCACTGTAATCATACATTATTGTTTTATTGGTCCTTATATATGTCTTTCCGTTGAAAGCAACAGCGTACATTGTAAAGTTGGGAGCATAGTCTTCAGGGAAGATGGTGCTCAGACTAGTCTTATTGTTCATCTTGTATTTCTGGATGCCGTTTCTTGCCTCGACGAAAAGTGTCCGCATATCCGCAAGAGGCTCTTCCATGTTGTTGACGATCTGAACATTGACTTCTTCACCGGCTTTGTAGGATTCTTTGTCCGATTTCAGCCAGAAGTATTCATATGTCTGGGGATATATCCTATCCATTGAGGAACCCTTATAAATCCAGACATTGTGTTTTATGCTGCGGCCATTGCCGTCGGTGGTTGTTACTTCTGCAGTATAATATCCTTCCTCTGATTGGTTTACCGGGAATGTATATCTGGCTGTTCCGTCACCTGAAGTTACTACCGTACCCGAACCCACATGAGTTTTCTTTTCACGGTACTCATATCTTTTCCTTACAACCTTGTTGATAGGGTCATATTCGTCACCGATCTCGATCCTTTCCCATGTCAGGTGGTATACATTCAGATTCAGTGTCTGACCTGCGACCGGGTCTCCCAGGTAATTGTCATTGGAATAATCATCATCGTTTAAAGTGTCCAAAACAACTTTATTTACGGTTAATTCAATAACTCCGTTATTATTTGTTATTTCGCCTTTGAACTGGACATTTATATCGTTGGCGAATACTCTGAAATTATAGTATTCACTGATCTCTCCGGTCTCAGGGAACTGGGCGCTTACACTTATTCCGCCATATGATTCGCCCTGCATACCGATCTGATATTTGGGAGTGTATTTGATTTCAAGGATTCCGTTTTTGTCGGTCACACCCTGCCCTGAAATGTTATCGCCATAAGTGTAAATATAATAGTTAAGAGGAACATTAGCGACAGGGGTTCCTTCAAAGAAGGAAGCCTTTACTCTGAGTGTTATTTCCTCGTCAACGAACACAGCCTTTTTGTCAGAGGTTATTTCAAGCTCGTATTGAGGCTTGATATAGTTTTCAACCCTGAAATAGCTGCTGGATAATATCTTGTCTCCGTCCTTAACCGTTATGTTATAAGAGCCGGGGTCAAGTGCCGGAAGCCTGATGCTCCCTTCGTAGAACCCGCCTTCAGTCTTAAGGCTTATAACCTCCAGAGGATTCGAAAGGAAGAAGGGCAAAAAGCGATCCATAATGATCGATCTCATTGGGTAGTAATATCCGCCGCTGGTAAGTTCAACGGTGACATTCTCGGGAGAAGATCCGTCAATGCGGCTTTTTATAAAGCCCCAGAACTCTACTGTGTCATTGGGCTTGTAAAGGGTTCTGTCTGTCTGGATATAGCGCCAGTACAGGCTTCCCTGGTTAAAATAGCCTCCGTAATAATTTCTGTCGTATGAATAGCCGTTGTTGATAAGGCTTACCTTTCCGTCAACGGTTGTAACCCTGTAAAGATCCAGAGTGGGGCTATTTTCGCTGCCGGCCTTTTTGGTGCGGGGGAATTTAGCCAGACCTGAAACATCTGTAAAATGGCCTTTGCGGGCTGCATAATCATAGATTTCAGCACTCTTGACCGGAGTATTTGTCCTTAAGTCATTGAGCCAGAAGAGAATATTGTCTTTATCGGAAATCGTATAGGCAGAAATATCAGAAATCTGCATGAATGCCTGTGCCGTAAGTTCCCCTGCCGTAAGTTCTACCAAATAGTATCCAAATTCTACGGCTTCGGGGAACATCATATATTTCTGCTGATAGTGTATGAGACTGAAAGTCTGCGTAAAGTTAAGCACATGCTCAAGACCTGAGGTATCGATCATGTTCCTGCTTGAAGCATACGCAGCCCAATATGGGGCTTCATCCTTTTTCCGTATAGCATCAATGAACTGATTTAAGGTTTTGAACCTATACAGATTAAGGGTAACATCAACCGATTCGAGACGCTCACGCATATATAGATCGAAGGGGATGGCCGGGGTTTCCGTCGTACCGAATTCGATCCAGTTGCTGTTGATATACAGGCTTCCTTTGTACGGGTCGGCAGTACTTGTTTCATCAGGGGAGGTCTCAAATGAAAATACATAATCCTCTGCAAGTGAAGCGGAGCTGCCTTTTGCCGATAGCCCTTTCTTTACAGTCACTGTATAAATGGTGCCAGGCTTTAGTTCTTTGGGAATAAATACAGTTGTATAACCGTCTGTTTCAAAGCGGCCTTCAACTTTGGGGCTGATTTCAAAGTATTTCGATATGTTCTCCACATCGGGATATGAAAAATACAGCTCTATGCCCGTATCTACAGGAACGTAGGAGGACATGTTCTCAGGCAGGCTTCCCAGAACGGTAAAGTCACGCTTTGTCTGGAACGCGAAGCTCACTGTGTTTCCATCCTTAGTCTTTATGTCTATGAAATAGACCTTGTTCTGTTTAAGGGGTTCTGCAGGCTTCAGAAGGAATCTTCCGTCTTCTGACGGCGTGATTGTGAACAGCTCGCCGCTGCGGAAAGAAACACTCTCTTTTACGAAATCCAGATCGATTTCAGATTGAGAGCTTAGTATAAAGCCCGTATCCAATGCGATACCTGAAGCATCTTCTTTCTCGGGTATAATGGAAAATCCGCTTCTGAAAGTGTTGGCAGAAGCTTTTGTTACCGGTGCCAGCGGGTTTGCGAACCACATAACTGAAACACACAGTACGAGAATCAAAATGATTGATATTGTTCTCTTCCACATAATTATTACCTCCCTGGTACAACAGAAAGAGTTTTACATACCATTAGACGGAAGCATCAGAACTTTGGTTTACTTATATTCTATACTTTTCCTAGAGAAAGGTCACGCATACAATGAAAACTTATTGAACTGACTTGTCAGCATAAGAAAAGCAGGACCAAAAGCCCTGCCCATACAGGAGAAATTACATCTTATGTTAAGGTTCGTCAACTAATACCCTCATCGTATACTAATATTTTTCAATATGCCGAGCATTAAGGTTATTGTAATTGTATGAAAAAATTTATTAATAATCAACAAGAAATATCTAGCGTGATAATGAAGCAAACTACTTAATTGGCAAATTATTAAAATGATACTTGACTTATGCTATATCTTATACTAATATTGATTGTGAAGAAATATTTCCCTTTTGGAGGTGATATTGTTTGTTTCAACCAATATATCATGAAATGGAAATGACCTTTACTACAAATGAAGATGTACCGCTTGAATCCTGCAATGAATGGTTGTCCCGAGTTTTTGCAAAGGGTATGTTATTCGATGAAGACTTAAAAAAGAAACACAAAGAGAATAGCTTTAAGCTCTCAGTCTTCGATTTACCCAGACCTTTGGAGCCAACAAAAATCTATTATGCTGGTCGTGCTTATGTTGTAAGGCTGCGAAGTTTCGATCTTAAGTTTTTGTTGGGGATCAGATCAGCATTGGTGAGTGAATACTGCGGATTAAAAGTTCTCTCTTCTCATGTCAAACCAATGCCTTACAAGTATATTACCGAGCTTACAACATTGACACCTGTAGTTTGCACCATATCAAAAGGTAAATGCTGGGTAAATGATGATGGCATCATTATCCTCCGCGACAGAATATTCTCAAATGTCTGCAAGAAGGCGAAAGTTGTTTTTAAGGATTTCAAAGAGCCTGCGGAAAACTTTATTAAAGGCATTATTCAACTTAACAATGTACCTATATCCATAAAATACAAAAACACAAAACTTCTTGGAGCAAAGCTTAGATTACTTGTTAATGAGGACAAGCATTCCCAGATGCTTGCCTATACTATCATGGGAGCGGGATGCCTGGAGAAGAATTCTATCGGATTTGGCTTTTGCATCGCTAAATAATTAAGAAAGACCAGCTAATAAAAGTCAAGAGCTTTTGAGAAAAAATATGAATGATTCTTTAAAGCTCCTGATTTAAAAAAGGGCATAACAAAAAGACCACCCAGAAGAAGTTAACATAAAATAGCTGGCCT
>DULR01000010.1 GCA_012840245.1 Clostridiaceae bacterium | reverse complement strand
ACCGGCCAGTCGGTATGGGATGGCATCAACCGGACCACGAATCTGATCATAGCAGGAAAAACCGTGGTCATAGCAGGATATGGCTGGTGCGGAAAAGGTGTCGCTATGAGAGCAAAAGGGCTCGGAGCAAACGTTATAGTTACTGAAATCGACCATATTAAGGCGATCGAAGCTGTTATGGACGGATTCCATGTAATGAAGATGGATGAGGCAGCACCTCTGGGAGATATTTTCATAACCGTTACAGGCTGCGAGAACGTCATAACAAAGGATCATTTCAGCAAAATGAAAAACGGCGCGATACTCTGCAACGCTGGCCATTTCAACGTGGAGATCAGCATCCCTGATCTTGAAAGCCTTGCTGCTGATATCAGGGAGTACCGCAGGAACATCACCGGATACACCATGAAAGACGGTCGCACACTTTATCTTCTGGGTGAAGGCAGATTGGTCAATCTGGCATGCGGCGACGGACATCCTGCCGAGATCATGGATATGAGCTTTGCTGTACAGGCCATGAGCGCGCTGTATATCCTTGAGAACAAAGGAAAACTGAAGCCCGGCGTATTCAACATACCCGCTGAGATCGATGAGAAAATCGCAAAGCTCAAGCTTGAAAGTCTGGGAATAGAAATAGACACGCTGACCGAAGAACAGAAAAGATATCTGAACAGCTGGCAGCTATAATCTTACCCTGTGTCATTCTGAGCGAAGCGAAGAATCTTAGATTGAACGAATATTTTCTTACAATAAGGGCGTGCATGTAGCACGCCATTATTGTATTTGCTTTACTATATCAGTTAATCTTTATATCTCCTGACGTCGTTGTGATTTTTATCGGAGTGTTTCCATTTCCGTAGCTTCCACGAAGGCTCCACTTGTCGGAACTTTTATTCTTCAGGTCAAAGCTGCAGTCGATATCTCCGGAGCTTACCGAGCAATCCAAAGCAAAACCCGAATCTGACGGAATGTTAAGTTCCACATCCCCACTCAGGGAGGTGATTTCTATCCTGTCCTTCACTTCAGCCATATAAATTCTTACATGGCCTGATGTGGATTCCAGCCGGACTCCGCTCTTCAAACCATCGATATCGAGATCTCCCGAAAGGCTGTTGACAGAAAGATCTCTGCAATCAACCCCAATTATCCGGCTGTTGCCCGAGGTGCTCATTATACTGACAGTGCCGTCAATAAGGAAATCTTCCAGTTCCTTGTCTCCTGATATCGTTTCTATAGATACTTCCCGTGCTTTAAGCTTTTCGATGTCAATGTTGCCTGAAGTGGTCACCACCTTCAGCATACCGTCCAGCTCAAGATTTTCCAGTTTGATGTCGCCTGATGTAACATCTATTGCAATGCTGTCTATATCAAGGTCTGATGTATTGAAATTGCCGGAGGTCGCCTCAAAATTGATTTTGCCTGTGAACTCACTGGGGATGGTTATGTCCATGTCCAAATCACTGGAAAAAGTACCCCGGTTACGCTCTTCTCTTTTTTCTTCAATAAGTATCCTGTTACCGTTTCGTGTTATCTCAAGCTTTGGAACGGCGTTCTTGTTTGTAGTTCTGACTGTCCCTTTCAATGAAGCCCTGACCTTGTGGCCGTCATAAACCACGACTTTAGTGTCGGAGCTGATGACGCGTATTTCGATATTGTCGACCGAGCCTAAGTCTATTTCCTTTTCTTCATCGACAACATACTTTTCTCCTATGCCAAAATTGAAATTTTCCCAGTCCATATTCTTACTTATACTGAAACCGAAAACCGAAAAAACTCCCATGGTAATAAAGATCACTCCCATTATTTTTATAAGTTTCAGAAAGCCTGAAGGACCTCGCCTTACAGTAGGCCTTTTGGCGAACTCTCCGAAGCCTCGCCGTTGTTTGATGGCATAGGCAAGTGTAACCGGATCACCGAGAGAGGTACAGATCTCTTCCTCGGTATATCCTTTTTCCATCTCGCTTTTGAAGTACTCCTGATATTCGCTTATTATATCTGTTCTTTCCTGAGCGGGTATATCATTCAAGGCATCATATAAAGCCATAAGGTATTCAGAGCGGGTCATAAGCATACCACCTTTATCGATCATTGAAACAAAATATTGGAAGCCATCTTGAATATATCAGAGACCATATGCCTGTTCAAGGACTTGAGGCATAGTTTAATAGAGCTCTAATTTAATTCTAATATATGACCCACATGATATTATGAAGAGCCTGGAGATCCCTGCAGCGCAGAATAGAGAGTAACAGTGTTGCGGCCTTTTTGCTTGGAGGTGTATAAAGCTTTGTCAGCTGCTTCTATCAGCGCAGCCGGCGTTTTTGCGTCGTCGGGAAAAGAGGCGATCCCCACTGAGATCGTTATTGAAGGGTTAGATTTGCTTTGGATCAGCTCCCTGAAACGGTCTGCTATGATAAATGCCTTGACCGAAGGAGTATCGGGCAGGATGACTATGAATTCATCACCGCCGTACCGGCCGATTATATCATCCTGTCTGAAAGATGTTTTGGCCAGATTGGTGAGGGTCTTTATGCAAAGGTCCCCATGCTGGTGACCCAGACTGTCGTTCAGTTGTTTGAAATTATCGATGTCGAACATCAGGATGGACAGGTTCATGCGTGGAGAACGCTCCAGGATATTCTCAAGCTTTTCTATGATCGCCGATTTGATCAGAAGTCCTGTCATGCTGTCTGTTTTGGCTTTTTCCAGAAGTTTTCTGTTGGATCTTTCTATAGCCTCGACTCTTCTGATGACCTCTGCGTGGATCGACGCATTCATTCTTTTCAGCGATTCCTTACTGTTCTGATATTCCCTGAAGAATACGGACAGGGTGTTTTTATAAACATAATAAGTGCAGCATATGTAACCAAGAGCCAGAAGTATCAATACCTCGGAGGATATGAAACCCTGGTAAAGCCATAGCCCGGCAGACGAGGCCAATATGAACAATCCCGCATGCCCGGCCATATGGATCTTTTCGTTATGAAACATATTGTTGATCAGCATTACTAGGTTTATGACAAGGAATACGAATACCAAGAAGCACATGGCGGCAAACAGGCAGGAGTAGATTTGCGGGGTGGAAAGATATAACCCTAAGCCAATGAAAGCAAACGGAACGACAGCGAACAGCTTTAAAATGTCCGCATCCTGTGGTATGAGAAGAATGAATGAGCAGTCAACTATAAGCAAAATATGTGATAAAATCAATAGAGATGTTGCCTCTGACTTATTGTACGTCGCCGTTAAAAATGCAGTGACCGAAAGAAACAGGGGTATAGCGAAGGCCAGCTCGAACACCCTCATCTTAAGCTGCTGCATTTTCACGGCCAGAACGCTTGCAAATATCGAAAATGAAAAGGCAAGGACGATAAGAATGAATATCTGGTTTTCTAAATTTAAAAACAACACTAAACTTACCCCCATATGGGCCTGGACTTTTTGTATATCTTACCATATCTGAAAAAGAAATAGAAGTTGTTTTTAAGGTCAGAGCCGGTATAAGATAACATTAAAAAGAAAAACTACCTTGTAAAGTGTTCAATATTTGTCAGCCTGACATGAACCGATATATCCGATATTGTGCCAAAACATAAGGAGGGACTCAGATGGGATCGCAGGCAGGAAAGACCACGGCTGAAAAACTGGCCGTAAAAAACGGGATAACCTTTTACCGCATCAATTCCGACAAGTTCAAAACGGCCAGGGCCGACCTGTTTTTTATTGACGATCTGGTAAAGGAGAGGTCAAGTGCCAATGCGCTTATTCCAATGATCATAAAAAGGGGATGCGCAAAATATCCCAGCGTCAGGGAACTGGAAAAAAAGCTCGAGGAGCTTTATGGAGCCGACATCGACGGAAGCGTGGTAAAAAAAGGCGAGATGCAGTTCATAGGCTTCCATATGTCACATATTTCAGACAGATATACTGACGGAGAGCCACTTTTTAACGAATGCTGCGATCTGTTGATGTGTATGCTTGAAAACCCCATGACTGAAGAAGGAGGTTTCAAGAAATCCCTTTTTTCTCAGGAGAGGGACAACCTGGTGGATTATATCAGGAGCAGGGTCAACGACAAGATGAGGTATTCCCTGTCCCGTTGCCTGGAAGAGATGTGCGAAGGCGAGCCCTTTGCCATTCCCGAAGACGGAACAGAAGAGGATGCTCTCCTTTTGACTCCTCAAAATACTCTTGAGATTTTTGAGCAAATGGTTTCGTCTTATCCTGCCTATGCATATATTTCAGGCCAGGTAGACGACAGGAGCATTCAAAGATTCATCGACGGCTTTCTCGCCAGAGACAGAGCCAATGTCAAAAAGGTCGACTTAAGGTGCGGGAGCAAGGATGTGAAGCAGGTCAAAAAGGTTGAGGAAAAAATGGATGTAAGCCAGGGCAAGCTTTGCATGGGGTTCAGAACGCATGTGGAGCCGGCATCGGAAGATTATTATCCCCTGGTAGTATATAACGGCATACTGGGCGGAGACGTGCATTCCAAGCTTTTCATGAATGTCAGGGAAAAAGCCAGCCTTGCATATTACGCACAATCGGTCCTTGAAAAATACAAAGGACTGATGATCATAATGAGCGGCATAGAAAGCGAAAATCGCTCCAAAGCCGAGGAAATCATCCTTAAACAGGTCGAAGCCATGAAGCAGGGAGATTTCACAAAAGAAGACCTAGAAGCAGCCCAGAAGTCACTCGAAACAGGACTGAAATCAATGCAGGACAGCCAGGGCGGCATCGTTGATTTCTTCCTTAGCCAGCATCTGACAGAGAGCGGAGAGGATTTCGATTCAATGATAGAAAAACTGAAGAGCGTGACAGCTGACGACGTTGTAAGAGTTGCCCAAAACGTTCAGCTGGACACCATTTACTTTCTTAAGCCCGATGGCCGGAGACAGGAGGGAACCATATGAATTATCTGACCACAACCTCTGAAAGACTTAATGAAACGATATACGAGTATGATCACCCTGCAGGACTGAAGGTTTTTTACGTAAGAAAGCCGGGCTATAACAAAAAAACGGCCATGTTCGGAACAAATTACGGCTCTACCGACAATGTCTTCAAGGTGCCGGGAAGGGACGATGAAATAGTGGTTCCTGACGGGATAGCCCACTTTCTTGAGCATAAGCTGTTCGAACAGGAAGACGGGAACATGCTTGACAAATTCTCAAGGCTTGGAGCTTCACCCAATGCCTTCACATCATTCAACCAGACCGTATACTTTTTTTCATGTACAGATCTGTTCGAAGAAAATTTCAGGATGCTTCTGGATTATGTTCAAAATCCCTGGCTTACCGATGAAAATGTTGAAAAAGAAAAAGGCATAATCGGCCAGGAGATAATGATGTATCAGGACAATGCCGACTGGAGGGTCTTCTTCAACCTGCTGGACTGCCTGTATGTCAACCATCCTGTCAAGCTGGAGATAGCCGGCTCACTTGAAAGTATTTCAAAAATCAATAAAGAGCTTCTCTATGACTGCTACAATACCTTTTATACGCCTTCCAACATGGTCGTGACTGCGGTTGCAGACCTGGAGCCCGAAAAAGTATTCTCAATAACCGATAATATGATAAAATTTAAAGACAAGGGCAAGGTCGAAAAGAGATATCCTGATGAACCGGAGAAGCTGAACAGGGAATACAAGGAGCAAAGACTCGCCGTATCAATGCCTCTGTTCAATATGGGCATCAAGGACAATGTGAAGGCAGAAGGCTATGAGCTTCTGAAAAGGCGCGCCGCGCTTTCCGTAGTCCTTTATCATGCCATGGGCAGAAGCTCCGAATTGTACGAAAAGCTTTACAGCGAGCGCCTAATAAATGATTCATTCAGATGCGAGGTATCCCTAAATACCGGATATGGTTATCTGGTATGGGGCGGTCAGTCTCCTGACCCTGAGAAAACTGCTTCCATAATTTCCGAAACCCTGAAAAAGACAGCATCGGAGGGTATAGGAGAAGAGGCTTTCAACAGGATAAGAAGATCCCAGGAAGGACTTTTCATCCGCAGCCTGAATTCGGTGGAGAATATTGCCCGAGAAATGCTTGATTCGTATTTTATAGGAACCGGACTTTTTGATGAAGTAAAAGTTTTTGAAGAGCTTGACGCCGGCTACGTCGACAAAGTGGCCAGGGAGGTTTTGGATAACCCGTCGGCGTTATCGGTAATAAAACCGCTGTGAACCAAGGAGGCGGTATCTCTGCTTCCATCGGCCCGGAAGCAAAGGAACCGCCTTCCTTCAGGACATGTGTCCAAAATCTTTAGATAACAAAGATTTGATTCATATGATAGAATTTATAAAGGGGTACGTCAGAACACAGAAGAACTGTCCCCATGTGTTCAAAAAAGGAGGAGGTCAATTATTATGTTTACTGCTGTTTCTCTTGCAGCTTCGGACTGGATCGGGTTTCCGGGCCTTGGGATCGAAAAGATCAGCATCGACCCGATTCTTATCTCAAACCTTTTTGGTACCGGAATCAATGTCCATTGGTACGGGATCATAATCGCTTTAGCAATAATGGTGTCATATACACTGGCCATAAGACAGTGCAAGAAATTCGGGATCAGGGAAGACGATCTCATCGACATGTTCCTTATGGCCCTGCCTGTTTCGATTGTTTTCGCAAGATTATTCTTTGTTGTTTTTTCCTGGCATCTCTATAGAAATGATCTGTTAGGCATATTCAGAGTATGGGAAGGCGGACTTGCCATATATGGAGCGATCATAGGAGCCATACTTTCGGTATTCATTTATTCCCGCATGAAAAAGATCGATATGCTCGAGCTTTGTGATTTTGCGTGTGTATACCTTCCCCTGTCCCAGTCTATAGGCCGTTGGGGCAATTTCGTTAATCAGGAGTTATACGGTTCGGTCACTAAGCTTCCGTGGGGAATGACAGGCAGCAGGATAGGCTCTGATCCTGTTCACCCGACTTATTTATATGAATCTATTCTGAACATAATAGTATTTGTGATCCTCCTGCGTCTGCGCAAAAGTAAAAAGGTCAAGGGCAGCGTGCTGGCTTCGTATCTGATGTTCTACAGTGTGGTTCGTTTCCTGATGGAATTTTTGAGAACAGACGAATTCGGTACAGGAAACATCAGGTACAATCAGGTATTCTCTGTGCTTGTCTTCGCAGGAGCTGCACTTTGGATGGTATATCTGAGAAAACGCGCACAAAAAGCTGAAACAGAGGAAGAAGAGGCTGCTGAGCCCAGCGCATATGCAGATGTGGTCGAAAGGCTCAAAGCTGCAGAAGCAGTTTCAAAAGCATCTGACGATGATGCAATGGCCGGCGTCAGCCAGGATGAACTTAGTGTCAATGATGATGGGGAGGTTGAAGGCAGCCGTGATGCTGCGGTATCCGAAGAGACCCCGGTGGAGGATGCAGCCCGCCCTGATGACGAACAGTAAGGGAAAACGATATGGTAGCTGTTGAAAAGAACAAAGGTTACACTGTTATAAAGAATATAGACTGGATACTGATAGTGACGGTCCTGATACTGAACACTCTCGGCCTGATTGCCATCAGGAGTGTTTCAAACCATCTGAATCAACCGTCGCTTTTTACCAAGCAGCTCGTGGCATCGTTTATAGGAATAGGATGCATGACGATTATCATGATGCTGGACTATAAGGACTTCAGGATCCTGAGCCCCCTTATATACATAGGAACCGTCTTCCTTCTGGTCTTGGTTCTGATTATAGGTGAAGGAAGGGAAGAGACAGGGACCCAGGGATGGCTGGATTTAGGTCCGGTATCCTTTCAGCCTTCCGAGCTTGGTAAAATAACCATGTCCATAATCGCAGCGTTCTTTCTGGAAAAAATCAAGCAGGGGAACGGCGGGTTGAATTATATATGGCTGGCAGGCTCGGTGGCGGGGCTCATTGGTCTTGTCATGCTCCAGCCCGACTTTGGGACATCTGTTGTATATGTTTTTATGCTTGCCTGCATGATATTTGTTTTCGGCATAAAGTACAGGGTCATTTTTATTTGCCTTGGGGCATTGATAGTGACATTGCCGGTCCTCTGGTTCAGCGTCCTTGAAAAGGTGCTCGACGAATACCAGATCAACCGTATCCTTTCTTTTTTCAATCCTGAGGCATATGCCAGAACGACCGACTATCAGGTTAGGATGGCCATACGCTTTATAGGATCGGGTATGCTTACAGGTGTGGAACCTGGCACTGAAAAAGCCGCCAGGACTGTTCCTGAAGCGGCTACAGACTCCATTTTCGCAGTGATAGGAGAGGAATGGGGGTTCATCGGAGCGGTGTTTTTGATCGCCCTGTTCGTTATTCTCCTGCTCAGATGTCTGTATGTGGCCAGGTTTGCCAAGGATAACTTCGGATCGTATATAGTTACAGGACTGATGGCCATGTTCCTTTTCCATTTCGTCGAAAATATAGGAATGAATATCCGCATGCTGCCGGTCACAGGCATACCGCTTCCTTTCATAAGCTACGGAGGAACGTCGGTCATTGTCAATTACATAGCGGCAGGAATAATTGTAAATATTTCCATGAGACGGCAGCGGCCAATGTTTGAAGTATAGTAATATTAAAATTTTGTTACAAATTTTCAATAACATCGTGACAGGAAGAATTAGGTAAAATAGCAAAAAAGAATATTTTGTATTAAGAGAATTGGAAGGACACTACATATTGTATTTTCGGTTTTGACTAAAGAAGGCATTTCTTAAGAAATGCCTTCTTTTATTGCGTCCGAGCTATTAATGGAGGGGTTGACTAGTGTCGATAATAGGGTTAGAATACTAGGTAAGTGGAGCAAAGTGGAGTAAAGTGGTGGAGGTGATCGGAATTGCTGATAGGCAAATACACAAACACATTGGACCAAAAAGGCCGCGTGTTTGTACCTGCCGCATTCCGCAGCGACCTTGAAAACCGCTTTGTTCTGACCAGAGGCTCCGAGGAAAAAAGTCTTTATATCTATCCGATGGACGAATGGAAGAAGTTCGTCGAAAAGCTCCAGCAACTCCCTACTTCTAAAAAAGACAGCCGCATGATAATAAGGCATTTTTGCGCTAACGCCACCAACTGCGACATGGACAGTCAGGGACGCATCCTCATTCCCGCAGAGCTGAGAGAAAAAGCGGAACTTAAAAAAGACGTGGTCTTTATTGGAATGGTTAACCGCATCGAAATATGGAGCGCAGAAAATATCCAGGAAACAGAAGTCGAGGACATAGGCGAGCTGCTTGAGTCATTGGACATTGATTTTTGATGAAATGAGGAAAGTATTATGGAGTTCGAACACAAACCCGTTATGCTGGAGGAGTGTATAGAATTCCTTAATATACGCCCCGACGGGGTTTATGTTGACGGTACACTGGGAGGAGGAGGACATTCGTCCGAGATCCTCAAACGGCTTGGACCCGAAGGGCTTTTGATAGGGCTGGATCAGGATACAAACGCTTTAAAAGCTGCAAAAAGCAGGCTTTTAAATATAAACACAAAAGCTAAACTCGTCACTGAGCACACGAACTTTGAAAACATAAGAGAAGTACTGGATGCACAGAAGATCGATTCGGTGGACGGCATTCTGCTCGATCTTGGAGTTTCATCACATCAATTGGATGAAAGCGAGCGAGGTTTTTCATACCAGCATGATGCGCCGCTTGACATGAGGATGAACCGGAACGATCCATTTAATGCCCAGATCCTTGTGAACAGCTGGAGTAAAGACGAAATTGCACGCGTTATCAGGGACTACGGGGAAGAAAAATGGGCCGCAAGAATTGCCGACTTCATTGTAAAGAATCGTGAAGTACAAAAGATAACAACAACGGGTCAGTTGGTGGACATTATTAAAGCAGCTGTACCGGCGGCAGCCAGAAGAGAGGGGCCCCACCCCGCAAAAAGGACCTTCCAGGCTTTAAGAATAGCTGTTAACCGGGAACTTGAAGTGCTGGAGAATCTTTTGGAGGTAGTGAGCGACATATTGAAACCAAAGGGGCGGGTGGTGATCATAACCTTTCACTCTCTTGAAGACAGAATCGTAAAAAAAGCTTTTCAGGAGCAGGCACAAGGCTGCATCTGTCCGGGAGATTTTCCGAAATGTGTCTGCGGCAGAAAACCTAAGCTGAAGATTTTGACCCGCAAGCCGGTGATACCGTCAGACAGTGAAATAAACGAAAATCCCAGGGCAAGGAGCGCAAAGCTCAGAGCTGCGGAAAAGCTGTAGCTGAAAAAAACATAAACCTGAATACCTGCAATATTCTGAAATATTCTTACGAATGATGAAGAAAAGAAGTTACAAAAGAAAAATCCTTAAGATTATTGAGGATAAGAAACAAAAGATTTTATTGGATTACAAAAGTTAAGTCAACAATCTACCAGCAGTGATAATATTTCACAACACACCAAAGACAAAATCCCGTTTTATGGACGGGAGAAAAGCACAAAAGATCTTTACGAACTAAAGAAAAAGCCGGTCATGCCGGACCAGAAACACAAAAGATTTAAGTTTCAAGTTAACCTGATTTGGCTTGGGGGTCTTTTAACGACCCCCAAAAGCCGTCTCAGGAGGAAGCCGATAAACAGGAGGCGATAAGGTGGACAGAAGCAACAGCTACGTATATGGAAGCGTTGCTCCGAAGCTTCCCGAAAGGACAGGGAGGCCGATGGAGCAGCATAGGCCTGAGAGAAAGGTATCAAAACAGGCCCGTCCTTATCCGAAATCATCTTCCATGCCCAAAGCAAAAATGGTTTTTGCACTGCTGTTCGTTACGGCAATATGCTTTGTTATCCTGTATCGTTTTTCTGTAATTACCGAGCTCAACTCCACTATGGGAAAACTGACGGCACAATATAACCAGCTGAGAGATGAGAACCGCAAGCTGAAAGTTGATATTGAAACAAGAATAGATCTTGATTATGTAAGGCATATAGCTGAAACGAAGCTCAATATGCATAAACCGGACAAATATCAGTTGGTTTTGGTAAGTGTCCCCAAAAGCAACTATAGTGTTGTTTTGAATCATGAGTATATCGATGAGACGACCCAAAAAACTTCTCTTGTGGACAAGATTATGAAAACAGTAAGAGCGGTTTTGCCCTGAAAATCAAAATCGAGACAAATAACACGTCAATTGCTAATATATATTTAATTAGGAAATAAAGAGGGGACTTGAGATTGATATTCAATTTTGTGGTATAATCAGTCGGTCGCCCTTTTTTTGCAGGTGAGGCAAGGTTGAGAAAGATTATCGGAAGCAACAGGAAAGGAAAGCCCATGCCGTCTACTTCAACAAAACATTGCGCAGGGGCCGGGGCACATTTATGAAAGGCCGCAGGATCAACAGCAGCAGAAAAAGTACTGTTAAAAGTACAGTAAGAAAAAGCAGCTCTTCACCCGAAAAAATGGGAGCCCCTGACAAGCCCAGCAGCACCAGGCTAAAGAAAAGAGAGTTCATGATGCTGATTCTCTTTTCGCTTGCCCTTATCTTTCTTATCTATCGCCTGGGATTCATTCAATTCGTAAAAGGAGAGGAATACCAGGAGAAGGCATATCTTAATCAGACACAAAAAAGACAGATCAATCCCAAAAGAGGAACCATATATGACAGGAACGGAAAAGGCCTTGCCATAAGCGCCTCTGTCGATACCATCGGGGTCAATCCCAAAGAACTCAGGGATGAGGTTGAAGGCGATCAGAGCAAACTCCTCGATATAGCAAATAATCTGGCCCAGATCCTGGATATGGATTCTGAAATGATAATGAAAAAATTCAATATGAATTCCCGTTATGAATTCATAAAAAGGAAAGTTGACAAAGAGGTAGGAGCTCTTGTCAGAAAATACGTGATGGATGCTTCACTCAAAAGCATTTATATCGACGAAGATTCCAAGAGATATTATCCGAAGGGATCACTCGCATCCCACATTCTTGGCTTTACCGGGAGTGACGATCAGGGACTCAACGGTATTGAATATGTGCTGGAAAGCACCCTCAAGGGCATCCCCGGTAAAATACTCAACGAAGTAGATGTATTGGGACGCCAGGTAAGATTTTCAAAGGAAAGATATATAGATGCCATAGACGGCTACGACGTTTATCTCACTATCGATGAAACCATTCAATACCTTACCGAAAAAGCGCTGGATCAGGCTATACTGGACTATAATCTCAAGAACGGTGCCGCAGCCATAGTAATGGACCCGAATACGGCAGAGATCCTGGCCATGGTTTCAAAACCGGACTTTGACTGCAACGATCCGGACGCGCTTCCTTCAGGGGTCATCGATGAGAACTGGGGAGGATTCAATGATCCTGAAGACGAGAAGTACCTGTGGCAGACCATATTCAGAAATAAAGCCGTGATGGATACATATGAGCCAGGTTCGGTCTTCAAGGCCATAACGGCAGCGGCGGCAATAGAGGAGAATCTGGTTACCATAAATACTCCTGAAGTGTGCAGACCCATTTCACTGGCCGGTCATACCATAGATTGCTGGAGCAAAGGCGGCCATGGACAGGAAGATTTCCTGCATGCCGTATATAATTCCTGCAACCCGGTGTTTGTAAAAACGGCACTGGATCTGGGCATCAATAAGTTCTACGAATACTTTGAAATGTTTGGTTTCAGGGAGAAAACCGGGATAGAACTCCTTGGAGAACCCAGTGCTGATGAGCTCAAAGCGGTCCAGCACACCGATCCCAAGGAAATAGACCTGGCTGTGTCCTCTTTCGGACAGAGATTCCAGATAACGCCCATTCAGCTGATAACGGCATACAGTGCCATTGCCAACGGCGGAAATCTGATGAAGCCGACCATCATAAAACAGATCACCGACAGCGAAGGTAACATTATAAAGAAATTTGAGCCTCAGGTGATAAGAAAGGTGATATCTGAGGAAACAGCCCGCGAGATCTGCTCGATACTGGAAGGGGTCGTTACCGAAGGTACAGGTAAGAACGCATATGTCGCCGGCTACCGTATTGGCGGCAAGACTGGAACCTCTCAGACCCTGACGACCGAGATCGACGGACGATACATTGTATCGTTCATGGCGATAGCGCCTTCCGACAAGCCTCAGATCGTAGTGCTCGTGGTCCTCGACCATCCGCAGAATGAGATGCACTTAAGATCGGGCGGTATTCTGGCAGCTCCCGTGGCGGGCAGACTGACAGAGGAGATCCTGGAATATCTCCGGGTTGAAAGGGAATACACCGAAAAGGATAAAATAAAAATGACACAGGAGGTATATGTACCGAATGTGACAGGGCTCACCCTTGCCCAGGCAGAAGAAAAGCTCAAGGCTTTCGGACTTAAATATGTTCTGGAAGGCAGTCAGACGGGACCGGATGCAATAATCTACAACCAGACACCAAAAGCTGATTTCTCCATCCCGCAGAATTCAACAGTGATACTCTATACAGACAAGGATAAGGCAGAGCTGATGGTTCCCATGCCTGACCTGACCAACAAGACGGTGGACGAAGCCATCGATGCCATGAAGAATGCCGGTCTGAATATCAGGATCAGGGGAAGCGGAATGGTCCAGAAGCAGGAGTATCCTCCCGGAACGCTGCTTAAGAAGGGTGAGGTAGTAGAAGTCAACTTTGTGGAAATAATAGGCGATTAAATGCAGGGGCCAGCGTCCCGACATCCCGTTTTGGGTAAAATATGTAATGGTGTACATTGCGCCAGCAACCGAGGTGCAGATCAAACGACCATATGTCATTCTGAGGAGCACAGCGAGGAAGAATCTGACATGCAGGATCGATCATCATTTGTCAGTGAAACGTATACGATTGCTCTCCTGCATGTCATCCTGAGTGAAGCGAAGGATCTGATTCTGACAATTCTGACAGCGGCCGAAGAATCGACATGCTGGATGGGGGTATAGTATGTTATTGAGTGAACTTGTTAAAACAACAGAAATACTGGAAACGAAAGGCGATATGGATCTGAATGTCCGGGGAGTGACATATGATTCACGAAAAGCTCTTCCTGGGTTCATGTTCATCTGTATCGACGGCTTTTCGACCGATGGCCATCAATATGCCCAGCAGGCTGTTGACAACGGAGCGACGGTTCTGGTGGTGGAGAAAGATGTGAACGTCATTGGTGAGGTCACGACCATCAAGGTGCCCAATACCCGTCAGGCTCTGGCGAGGATCTCTGCCCAGTGGTTCGGAAACCCGTCAATGTCGATGAAGCTTATAGGCATCACGGGTACGAAAGGGAAAACGACCGTGACATACATGATCCGTTCGGTCCTGGAGAAGAACGGAAATACCGTCGGACTCATCGGTACGGTGGCCAATTGCATAGGCTGTGAGAAGATCCCTGCCAGAAGGACCACCCCCGAATCCTACGATCTTCAGGAAATGTTTGAAAAGATGAAGGACAAGGGCGCTGATTCGGTCGTAATGGAAGTTTCCTCCCAGGGACTCAAGCTTCACAGGGTCGATTCCTGCGACTTTGACATTGGAGTTTTCACGAATTTCTCAAAGGATCATATCGGGGGCTTCGAACACCCTGATATGGAAGACTATTTCAACTCCAAAAAGAAGCTTTTCGAAATGTGCAAGACCGGCATGGTAAACATAGATTCTCCTTACGGTGAAAGAATAGTGAGCGAGGCAAAATGCAAAGTATATACTTATGCCATCAATAAGGAAGCCGATTGCACGGCCAGGAACATCATCACCCATTCCGACTCGGTAGAATTTGACTGCATCACTCCCTGGTTCACCGAAAGGTTCAAGGTTTCGGTGCCGGGTCTGTTCAGTGTGTATAACGCTCTGGCGGCCATATCTGTTTGCGGCTTCATGGGTATTGAACCCCGATTCATCCATGAAGGGCTTGCCGACCTTCATGTGCCAGGCAGGGCAGAGATAGTTCCCACACCGGGCAAGGACTTTGTGGTGATGATAGACTACGCTCATACGCCTGACAGCCTTGAAAACATTCTGTCAACTGTAAAGGGCTTCGTCAAAGGAAGGCTTATAAGCGTATTTGGCTGCGGCGGCGACAGGGACAGGTCAAAACGCCCGCTTATGGGTGAAATATCGGGGCGCATAGCCGACTTCACCATCATTACGTCAGACAACCCCAGAACCGAAGACCCGTTACGGATCCTGGCCGACATAGAAGAAGGGATAAAGAATACCGACGGTAAGTATATCGTGATAGAAGACAGGACAGAAGCAATACGCTATGCTATGAACAACGCAGAAAAAGATGACATCATAGTACTTTCAGGAAAAGGCCATGAGACCTATCAGATTTTCAGGGACAAAACTATTCATTACGATGAACGGGAAATTGTCGAAAACATACTGAGAGAAGCGGGGGAATCGGATTGAAGGCTTTGGACGCAAAAACCATATCCATTATGACGGGAGGAAGGCTGGAAGCCTCGGAAGATATTGTGGTCAGCCATGTTTCCATAGATACCCGGACTTTGCAGAGAGGCTCGCTTTTCGTAGCCCTGAAAGGCGAGAACGCAGACGGGCATGACTATATCGAACAGGCCATCAGGAATGGTGCGTCCCTTATCCTTGCGAAGGAAGGAAAACCGATCCCCAAAGGCTGTCCTGCCGTAATAGTTCCGGATACCCTGGAGGCTCTCGGAAAGTTGGCCGAAGAATACAGGAAGCTGTTCAAGATACCGGTGGTGGCGGTAACCGGCAGTGTGGGGAAAACCAGCACAAAGGAAATGATAGCAGCGATACTGTCGGCAAGGTATAATGTTCACAAAAGCAGGGGCAACTTCAACAACGAAATAGGGCTTCCCCTTTCGGTGCTGGAGCTCGATGAAGACCATGATGTGGCTGTATTTGAAATGGGTATGAGAGGCTTCGGTCAAATCAGTCTTCTGTCCAGGATAGTGAAGCCTGACATTGCGGTCATTACCAACATCGGGATATCCCATATAGAAATATTGGGTTCACGCCAGAACATTCTGAAAGCAAAGCTTGAGATTTTGGACGGCCTTTCGGAAGAAGGCGTAGTTATCCTGAACGGGGACGATGAGCTCCTGTCGGGTTTGAACGGCCTGCTCCGGTTCAGGACGCTGCTTTACGGAATAGATGAAAATCAGGATGTGTGGGCATATGATATGACTTCCAAGGGTGAGGAAGGCGTAGTCTTCCATGTCAGAACGGGAAAGAGCGATATGGAGCTGTTTATCCCTGCGCCGGGTATCCATAACGTGCAAAACGCCCTGGCGGGAATAGCAGTTGCAGAATGTCTGAATATGAGCGAAAAGGAGATCAGGGAAGGAATATCGTGCTATACCGGAGAAAAATTAAGGATGTGCATTTCCGAAAAGGATGGCGTTAAGATAATAGATGATACATACAATGCCGCTCCCAGTTCCATGAAGGCTGCCATCGACGTGCTGTGCGACATCTCGGCCAACAGGAGAAGATGGGCCATTCTCGGAGATATGCTGGAACTTGGAGAATGGGCTGAAGAAGCGCATAAAAAAATCGGAAGGCTTGTATCGAAGCTTGGAATAGAATATATGGTAGGCATAGGCTCACTGGCGAAATGGTATATCGAAGGCGTCAATGAAGATCCTTCGGGCAGGACGGTGACCCAATTGTTCAGTACTGCCGCTGATGCAAAACCATATATAAAAGCCCTCATCCAGAAAGGAGACGTTCTTCTTATAAAAGGATCCCGAATGATGAAGCTGGATGTTCTGGCAAAGGAACTTATTTCAGAAGGATTGAACTGATATGATGAATTTGCTTAAAAACTTACCCTCTCAGGTAATAATGTATTTTATCAGTTTTATAATAGCCGCGGCTGCGGGCAGGATACTGATACCACTGCTGAAGAGGCTGAAATTCAGCCAGGTCGTCAGGGAGGAAGGACCGGAGAGCCATAAATATAAGACCGGCACCGCGACCATGGGCGGAATAATGTTTCTGCTCCCTGTTGTGCTGCTGGGAACCATCTACGGTATATCCGACCCAAGGATATTCCCTCTCATCCTCGTGACACTGGGATTTGCATTTATAGGGTTTTTGGATGATTATCTAAAGATCATCCGAAGGAACAACAAAGGTTTGACCCCAAGACAAAAAATGCTTGGCCTTTTGGTTGTTGCAGGAATATTTACATGGTACGCAATAACATATGTGAATGATGCCCGGACATTGATACTGCCGTTTATGGGCTATTATAAACCGATCGTCATGCCTGTTGTTTTCGCAGTTCCTTTTTGCCTTTTTGTTCTTCTCTCATTTACGAATGCCGTCAACCTGACCGATGGCCTGGATGGCCTGGCAGGATCGGTAACGACCATTGTGCTTCTGTTCTTCACCATCGTGACCATGTTCAACAGCCAATGGGACTATATACGCATATTCTGTTCGATACTTGCGGGAGGGATCCTGGGTTTCCTGATTTATAACCTGCATCCCGCCAGGGTTTTCATGGGGGATACCGGCGCTCTGGCAATAGGCGGAGCCTTGTCGGCTGTGGCAATCTTCACAGGGACCCCTGTTTTTTTAGGTCTGGCAGGAATAATCTATGTAGCTGAAACATTATCTGTAATGATACAGGTAATATACTTCAAAAAAACCGGGAAGAGAGTATTCCTCATGGCCCCTCTCCATCACCACTTTGAACAGAAGGGCTGGAGCGAGATCAAAGTGGTGGGTGTATTTACTATAATAACAGTGTTCAGCAGCATTTTGGCTTTCATTCTTATGAGGTGATTCTCGTGAAAAAAAGAGAGTACGATTTCTGGATCGTTTTTACAGTGCTTGTAATGCTGGCAATAGGAACAGTCATGGTCTTCAGTGCCAGTTCTTATAGTGCTGATTTTTATCAGAACAACAAATACCACTTTCTGATCAGACAGCTTCTCTGGGGTACCGTTGGCGTAATATTCATGTTTGTCTTTTCAAATATCGACTACCGCCGGATTGCTGCATTCTCACCCATAATGATAGTGATAAGCACAGTATTGCTTGCACTGGTCCTGGTGCCCGGAATAGGCGTGGTCGTCAATGATTCAAGACGCTGGTTCGATCTTAAGTTCACATCATTCCAGCCTTCGGAGTTCACAAAGTTGGCTATGATACTTTTTTTGTCGTTCAGTCTGTCAAAAAACAGCGACAGGCTCAAATACTTTTTTACCGGTCTTGTCCCATATCTGCTCGTTATAGGGGTCACTGCAGGGCTTTTGTTCTTTGAACCTCACATGAGTGCTATAATACTGATAACACTGGTTTCGGTGATCATACTCTTCTGCGCGGGGGCCAGGATATGGCACTTTGCCCTGCTCGCGTTACCGGTGGGTTTTGTGGGATGGCAGCTCATAATAAGCGAGCCATACAGAATGAATCGAATCATTTCATTTACAGATCCGTTCAAGTACAGCCAGGGTGAAGGCTACCAGGTGGTGAACTCCCTCTATGCGATAGCATCAGGAGGTTTTTTCGGAAGAGGTCTTGGCCGGAGCCTCCAAAAGAACCTGTATCTTCCGGAGCCCCACAATGACTTCATATTCGCCATACTGGCCGAGGAGCTGGGCTTCATCGGCGCATT
>DULR01000048.1 GCA_012840245.1 Clostridiaceae bacterium | reverse complement strand
CCAGCTTGGAAGGCTGGAGTTCTACCACTGAACTACACCCGCATATGGTTTTTCATTGCGCTTTTTAACGCCGCATTGTCTATTATACTGAAGAGGATTTAGCTTGTCAAGCAAGATGTTGAGCGATTTATTCCACAGGAAAAATATTTCATTTATCATTTTGCTTTTTGATGGCTTACTGATCTGGTCCTATAATGTTATCAGATCTCCCTCCAATGCTTTGACTTCTTCAATATCATGAGTCACTATTACGACAGTCTTGCCTTTTGTATTCTCTTTAAGATATTCCATGGCTGTTTTTTTGGTTTCGGTATCCAGACCTTTAAATGGCTCGTCAAGAAACAGTATTTCACTCCTGGCCAGTACGGCTCTTACTATGGCGACCCTTCTTTTCATGCCTCCGCTGAACTCTGCCACAGGCTTTGTCAAACCGTCTCCGAGCCCTATCTTTTTCAGGTGCTCTATAATTGTATCATTCTTTATTTTCTTGTCACAAACCAGACGGACATTGGATATGGCACTGAAGCTTTCACAGAGCCTGTCTTCCTGGAAGACTGCGCTTTTAAGGGCAGGAACGCCGCTTATGGTCCCGCCATCCGGTGTGGTGATGCCCATAAGTATGTTGATAAGCGTGGTTTTCCCGCAGCCTGACGGTCCCATGATGAATGTGGTCCTGTTCTTTTCTATTTTTGCATCGAAACCGTCAAACACAATATTTTCACCATATTTTTTTACAAGCCCGGAAATAACGATATACATATCACGATTTCTCCAACCCTGCGATAAATGATTTGACAATATATAAAAACAGTTTTTCAAAAGCAACGCTTAGCGCAACGATCACTACGGTCCATGCAAACAGGTCGCCTGTGCTTAAGTAGATCTTCGCTTCATACAGCTTCTCCCCTATAGATCCATCGGTCACACCTATTACTTCTGCAGCAATGCCCGATTTCCATGCCAGGCCGATCGCCACACTGCAGGCAGAAACAAGATAAGGCTTTAGCTGCGGCAGGTAGATATATTTCAACCTCCTGAGCCATCCGATACGAAAAATATCGGCCATTTCAAGCATTTTCGGGTCAGTGCTTTTGATCCCCTGGAGCAGGTTCGTGTAAACAATGGGCAGGACCATCAAAAATGAAATAAATATCGAAAGGCTCTTAGAACTGAGCCAGATAAGGCACAGAATGATGAAGGAAGCCACCGGTACCGACTTTATTGTTACAATAAACGGCCTCAGCATCACTTCTATGACATGAATTTTTCCAGCAAGTGCCGATAGCATCGCGCCAATCACTAAAGCCAGCAGAAATCCCGAGACAATGCGCAGGAAAGAAAATCCCGCAGAGCTTATAAAATCCTGCTCAGGGAGCAGGGTGAACAGCCTTCTGATCACATCTGTGGGAGCGACCAAAAGAAGACTTTCACCCAGGAGCATAGCTCCTGCCTGCCAAACCACCAGAGCAAATACTACGGCGACAATCTTTTCAATTGTGCTTTTATCTGGCAAAATAGAAGCCTTCATCAGGCAAGGTTCCTCCTACGGATTTGGGATTCTGTTCATAAAGAACGCTTAGATAACCGCTTACAGCCGTTTTCATATCCTCTCCCTCGATAAAGGTAATATTGCAGTAAGGAAGAGCCTGCTTTGCAACAGCTGCCTTGAAAATACCGAACTTCTCTATCAGCTGGGCTGCTTCATCCACATTTGCGTTCACATATTCGACCGAAAGCCTGTATTCATCCAAAAATGCAGCTACCTGTTCAGGATTATTATCAACGAAATCGCTTCTTGCGATAACTACGCCTGTGATCAAGGAACTTCCGTTATCCAGCTTATCCCATTCCTCAGTCAGATCGACAGCCGTGCGCAGACCTTCCACCTGTGACCGGGCAATGGTGACATATGGCTGCGGAAGCATTGCCACACCGCTCTCACTGTTTTTGAGAAGTGCTACGACTTCGTTCGGTTCTGACTTCCATTCGATGGTGATATCCTTGTCTGGATCTATCCCGTTCTGTGTCAGAAGGTATCTTAAATTATATTCGGGAACAGAGCCCTTTCCTGTGGCGTAGATGGTCTTTCCCCTTAGGTCTGCCAGGCTCTCCAGTTCATTTCCTTTCTCAACGATGTATAGAACACCAAGTGTATTTACTGCAAGGAGTTTGATTTTCTTTTCAGTATTGTTATACAGCACCGCTGCAAGATTTGCCGGAACGGCTGCTATATCCAGGTCACCTTTGATCAGTTTCGGTGTGATTTCGTCAGCAGAGCCCACGATGGAAAATATATAATTGTTTTTTGCAGTTCCGGCCTCGGCGGATTCCATAAGTTTGGCCATTCCCATCGATGTAGGGCCGGTCATGCCTGCAATACGCATATCTATCGGTTCATATTCAGGTTCTTCTGACTCCGGGGAAGGTGTGGCTTCATTTGTCGGTGACGGAGCAGGCGTTTGTGTCTTCGGTGTATCAGTTACATTGCCGCATCCGGCAACAGCGATGCTTAAAAGTACTGTGATCAGTAATACAGATAATAGTTTCTTCATATCTATCCTTCCTTTCCAACCTTGTTTTTTGCTGTGATGGTTTTAGTGCTTACGCCATTTAGCATCCCGAGCTTGCCTGAAAGCGAACTGGTCACATCTGCGGGAGCATCCAATACCACACAAATAATTGAAACCCCCCGTTCCTTATAAGGTATCCCCATTCTTCCAACCACATATTGAGCGTAATCATGGAGCAGTTCATTTACTTTTGAAGATATGGAAATATCCTCGATTATTATGCTTATCACCGATATTCTGCTTTCCATAAGTCCTCCTCATGCAGCAGGAACCCTATGTTCAAGATCCTGCCGAAATAAAAAACCGTACCAAAAGGTACGGATCATGTTTCCATCATAAAACTTCCGCCACCTTTCCATCCGGGACTGACCCAAATGCGTCAGGAGCCGTTGATAAGCTCTATTGAATTTTGCTGCTGCAAGATTCCATGTTCCGCTCAGAAAGCCGATATTAGGCTAACTTTGCTTCACAAAGCGATCCTGCTTAAGGTTCTTCACCGGGATCACCACTTGGTAAGTTCCTGGCTCAGATGCCTTCACTTCATATCTGATTATAACCTGGCTTAATTAAATTGTCAAGAAAATAACAAAGTCTCCCGGAAGCAAATATGGCATGTTTATTACCCAAATTCTATTGACGGATTTAATTATGGAATTTTCTTATTATTATTGTTGCAGGCTTAGTGTAAAATTGTTTTAGGTTAAAAAAACAAGAGACCCCTCTTTTTTGGTAAAATATTGATCAACAAAAAACAAACAAAATACCAAGGAGGAGTCTCTTATGAGTAATATTATATATCAGATT
>DULR01000047.1 GCA_012840245.1 Clostridiaceae bacterium | reverse complement strand
TTATCTTAATTCTCCCCCCTCGGACGGGGGGAAGGGTATTTCGGTCACATATGGACACCGATTCCGTCAATATACGGACAATTTACGACATCTACTGCTGGACACAATGCGGCAGCATTAACAATTTATGGTACAGACAGCGAGCAACTGATTACAAGGCCAAAAACCATATATGACGGTGCTGTTCCTTCAGGCAACTCTGTAGCAGCACTGAATATGATTAAATTGAGCCGCCTTACCGGAAGATATGACCTTGAAGAAAGAGCACATGATATTCTTAAAGCATTTTCAGGAAGCATTTCAGCAAGTCCTTTCAGCCATGCTTACAGCCTTATGGCATTGATGTACGAAAAGGAAAAAGGGCAGGAGGTAGTTATAGTTTCTGATTCCTATGAGAAGGCAGCACCTTTCATTGAAAAAATAAATGAGGAGTTCAGGCCTTTTACGGTTTCCATATTGTATGATCCCAAAGATACCGTCTTATATGAGATAGCTCCTTTTATAAAATCATATAGCGCAATAAACGGAAAAACAACGGCTTATGTATGTGAAAACCATTCATGCAAAGCTCCGGTCAGTGATTTAAAAGAGTTCTGTAGTATATTAAACGAAGTATAGACGCACATAAAGGAAAAAGGGATCTGCAAATGCAGATCCCTTTTAGATCGCTTATATAATCACTTATCCTTGAGCAGTATTCGGAGCTTCCTGGGATTTTCCGAACAGTTCCTTGAATTTCTTGCTCATACCTTGCAGCTTGCCGTACAGATCATAGCTGGGCTCAGTACCGTAAGCAACTTTGAGATAACTGCACATCATGTAGATCATAATGATTGAGTCCAGTATTGCCCATTTCAATACAAGAACAAATGCGATCGTGAGTACCCATGCGATCGGCATTGCAAGACCGCCGTCACTGAGACTGTCTATTCCGTTGAAGATTCCTGCAAATACACCATTGAAAATCAGGAAGGAGATAAGGAAGAATATAATGAGGAATATCAAAATCTTTCCGCCGGTCTTAAATATGGTCTTCCAGTTCTGCGCATATAAAACAACTCCATCTGCAGCGCTCTTCCACACATTCTGGCCCTCATGCAGGAATATATAAGCCATTATGCATTCATCAACATAGTTCAGGACAATATCAACAAACATGTTCAATATCTGGGTAACAGCCTTGACTCCCGGTATAAACTTCAGGAATTCGCCGATACCTCCAATAACACGCTGAATCTGCCTTACACTTCCGGCTACAAGCCTGTCAACTGCAAAAAGCACATTGGAGGCAACGAAGAACTTCTTAACTTTGGCTACACCATAATTATACATGTTAAAGCCATCAGGAACTCCGCCTTTAATGGCCATGTCAGCTATAACAGCCACATGTGCGGCTTTGATCATATAATTGATATAATCTCTTACAAAACGGTAAATTGCCCAGCCACCGCCGCCAAAAATGGCAAAGCTTACAACAGCAAAGAATCCTTCGGGTTTGATTACACCAAGAAGCCATACGACTATGGCAGTGTAAATGCAAATACCGATGAAAAACACAAAATAGGCTAATAGTCGGATCAACATGAATGGAAATGTCTTGGCAACAATTGCAGATGGTTTCATCAATAAGACCTCCTAAATCCATATATTTGGAAATAATATAACACAAGAGTACTGCCCTAGCAATCACCCCATGGGTGATTTTTGCCTGTTCATCATGGTTGCGGAATGGTGAAATCTGTTGTAAGCTAATAAAAAACATATGAATAAAGAATTATAAATATGAAATAAAAACCTTGGTGGTGTGAATGAAAAAGCTCTTTGAACCTTATGCATATGTAAACTCAATATTTGATATAACTCCTGAGATGCTGAAAAAAAATGGCATTTACGGACTGATACTCGATATAGACAACACCCTGGTGGCAACGAATGTCAAAGAAGCAGGGGAAAAGGTATACAGATATATAAAGGACCTTAAAGATAGCAGGATAAAAACGGTCATCGTTTCAAACGGACGCAAGCATCGTGTGGAAGAATTTTGCAAACCTCTGGAGATCGAGTATATATATAAGGCATATAAGCCATTGGGGAGAGGATTTGACAAAGCAATCCGAATAATGGATCTGAGCAGGGACCAGGTTGCTGTAATAGGAGACCAGCTTTTTACCGACGTTCTGGGGGGTAACCTGAAAGGTATCCGTCCGATCCTGATAAAGCCCATTGATCCGGATGAACCAATTTTCGTCAGGATCAAGCGAATTTTCGAAAAACCTTTTTTAAAAAAGAAGGAATATAAGGATAAATTATAAAATGAATTAGTGTTTTTTGATGAATAATATGCTAGAATTTATAAAGAATCACGACAGGAGGTCTGTCTTATGCACCAGATGAAGAACTATATGGAAGAAATTGTCCTTAATACAATGGATGAAATCCTGAAAGACATAAAGATGTGCACTTGCGATCGCTGCAGATATGATATCGCTGCAAAAGCGCTCAATGATCTGCCTCCTCAGTATATCGTCACTCGGAAGGGCGAGATTTACTCGAAAATTAACAACCTTAAAACTCAGTTTGAGGTCGATGTTATCTCAGCCATTACCAAGGCTGCGATCATTGTAAAGAGAAATCCGAATCATAACCAGGAGCCTTTCAGCAAATAGGGCAGCAAATCTTGCATCCAGTTTGGCAAATTATCATATATTTGTTGTCTGAATTTTTCTCAAAGCTTACATAAGCACTTGTCAAATAATCTGGCACCGTGCTATAATGTTACGGGTAATTTTAACACACACGTCATTTGATTTGCGAAGTTGTGCTCTTTCATGATGATCGGGTCCTTTGCAAAGAAGAAAATGACGGAGGAAAAAACAAGGAGGATTATCTTTATGTCAGTAATTTCTATGAAACAACTGCTTGAAGCAGGCGTACACTTTGGTCACCAGACAAGAAGATGGAACCCGAAAATGGCGGAATACATCTTCACCGAAAGAAACGGCATTTATATCATTGATCTTCAGAAAACCGTCAAAAAAATCGATGAAGCTTATTTCTTTATCAGAGACCTCGTAATGGAGGGCGGAAACATTCTTTTTGTAGGAACCAAGAAGCAGGCACAGGATGCTATCAAAGAAGAAGCAGAACGTTGCGGACAATTCTATGTTAACAACAGATGGCTCGGCGGTATGCTCACCAACTTCAAAACTATCCGCAAGAGCATCGATCGTCTCCAGGCTCTCAAGAAGATGGAATCCGACGGAACATTCGAAGTGCTTCCCAAGAAAGAGGTAAGCAAGCTCGTTCTTGAAATGGAGAAACTTGAAAAGAACCTTGGCGGTATCGTTGGAATGAAATCGCTTCCTGTTGCATTGTTCATCGTTGACCCCAAAAAGGAAAGAACTGCAATTCTTGAAGCAAGAAAACTGGGTATTCCTATTGTGGCAATCGTAGATACTAACTGTGACCCTGATGAAGTTGATTATGTCATTCCCGGCAACGATGATGCAATAAGAGCAGTTAAACTTATAAGCTCCAAGATTGCCGACGCCGTTATCGAGGCAAAACAGGGTGAAATGGGTTCGGCTGCTGTTTCAGAGTCAGATGAGGAAAACATTGATGAAACTGCTATAGTTGAAAGCATAGATAATGTTCCCGATTCCGAAGAAGTAACAGCCGAGGAATAATATAACGCTATATAGGAGGAAATTAATATGGAAATCACTGCTAGTATGGTAAAAGACCTCAGAGAGAGAACCGGCGCAGGTATGATGGATTGCAAAAAAGCTTTGATGGAAACAAACGGCGATATGGAAAAAGCAATCGAATATCTTCGTGAAAAGGGTATAGCCAAAGCCGCTAAAAAATCCGGCAGACTCGCTTCTGAAGGTATCGTTGATGCATATATCCATGGCGGCGGACGCATAGGCGTTCTTGTAGAAGTCAACATCGAAACCGACTTTGCCGCTAAAAATGAAGAGTTCAGGTCTTTTGTAAAGGACGTTGCTATGCAGATAGCAGCTATGAGTCCTCAATATGTCAAGAGGGAAGACGTTCCCGCTGAAGTGATCGAGAAGGAAAAGGAAATCCTCAAGGCTCAGGCAATTAATGAAGGCAAACCGGCTCATATAGCTGAAAAGATGGTAGCCGGCAGGATCGAAAAATTCTATAATGAAGTATGCCTCCTTGAGCAGCCTTTCATAAAGGACAACGATAAGACCGTAGAACAGGTTCTGAAAGAGAAAATCGCCACAATAGGTGAAAATATCAATATCAGAAGATTTGTTCGTTTCGAAATGGGCGAGGGTCTTGAAAAGAAAGAAGAGAACTTCGCGGAAGAAGTTATGAAACAGTTAAAGTAATAAGCTATTGAGGGGGTATATTGATAAATATCATATATACTCCCTTTTAATATGCCAATTTGCTATCACCTGTAGAAATTTGCGGAGGTCTTATGGGTTTAAAGTATAAGCGTATCATGTTAAAAATCAGCGGCGAGGCCTTATCCGGCGATAAGGGGATAGGGATCGACACTTCCATATTAACTGAAATCAGTGATAAATTAAAAGCAGCATGGGAAATGGGAGTTGAAATCGGCATAGTTGTAGGGGGCGGAAACTTCTGGAGAGGTCGCAGCAGCAGCGGAATGGACAGAACCACAGCCGACCATATGGGTATGCTGGCAACAGTAATGAATGCACTTGCCTTGCAGGATGCACTTGAATCCAGGGGAGTTCCGACGAGAGTTCAGACAGCCCTGGATATGCCAAGAATCGCCGAACCATATATCAGGAGAAGAGCCGTAAGACACCTTGAAAAGAAAAGAGTAGTCATTTTTGCGTGTGGTACCGGTAATCCTTACTTTTCAACTGACACGGCAGCAGTTTTGAGGGCTGCAGAGATAGATTCGGATATAATCCTTCTGGCAAAAAACGTCGATGCAGTATATGACAGCGATCCAAAACTGAATCCTGAGGCTAAAAAGTTTGAGAAGATCAGCTTTTACGAAGTATTGCAGCGCCAGTTGGGGGTCATGGATTCTACCGCAACTTCGCTTTGTATGGACAACAATATTCCTTTACTCGTATTCAGTATTAAAAACCCTGAAAATATTCTGAAAGTTTTAAACGGCGAGAATGTTGGTACATTTGTTGCAAGGGAGGTTTAATAAATATGCTGAAGGATTATGATGTTTATACCAAAAAGATGGAGAAGACACTTACCGTTTTGAAGGAAGAATTGGGGTCAATTCGTGCCGGCAGAGCCAATCCGAAGCTGTTAGACAAGCTGACTGTCAATTATTATGGCACCCCGACACCAATCAACCAGCTTGCAAACATTCAGGTTCCTGAAGCCAGGCAGATAGTTATCCAGCCCTGGGACAGCAAAATACTTAATGACATCATCAAAGCAATCCAAATGTCGGATCTGGGCATCAACCCGAACAACGATGGCAAGGTTATCCGCCTGATATTCCCGCCGCTAACTGAGGAAAGAAGACTTGAACTTACCAAGGAAGTCAAAAAACTCGGTGAAAACAGCAAGGTCGCTATCCGTCAGATCAGGCGTGATGCGGTAGACAATTACAAGAAAAGCGAAAAGGCAAAAGAAATAACCGAAGATGATCTCAAGACTGCAGAAAAAGATATCCAGAAGTTTACCGACGATTATATCGAAAAGATCGATAAGATAGTGGAAACCAAGATCCAGGAGATAATGGAAGTATAAAACTTATTCATTAAGGACTAAGCTTTATCAAAGGTTTAGTCCTTATAATATTTATAATATTGTATTTACATCTTTTCATTATTACTTTATTATAATATCCACGAGGATTAATAATTATGTGTGGCAGATTTTATATTCCTGAAGGAGATCTTGACGATTTTGCCGGTTTGGTATCAAAAATAGAAAAAGAACTGCTGAAGAAAGCAGGCGAGATATTTCCCGGGGATTATGCTCCTGTGATCACTCCGAATAAATCTAAGGATCCAAACCAGGATAATGGGGAAAATCGTCAGTCGAGCGCTGTACATGCTATCAAATGGGGCTTTCCTGTCATGAAGGGAAGACCGATCATCAACGCAAGGAGTGAAACTGTAAAGGAAAAGCCTTTATTCAAGCTGCCTTATGCAAATCGGCGGTGTCTGATCCCTGCACGTGGATTCTTTGAATGGAAGGATGCTGAAAACAGCAAAAAGAGAATAAAGCATTATATTACATTGATTGATTCTTCAATGATGTATCTGGCCGGATTATACTGGTTCTTCAAGGACAAGGAAGGGATACAGACGCCTTATTTTACGATACTGACAACTCAGGCCAATGAAGATATCAGAAACATTCATGACCGCATGCCTGTAATAATAAAGAACGACCAGAAAGATATCTGGCTTAATGAAAAAAATATAGAAATAGTTGATTCATTTTTAAAGCCATTGGAAAAAGGCGAACTGAAAATTGAGATCGTCAGCTAAAATTTAAGTGGTTTTTGGCTTTCAGAGGATTTCAATCATGTCATCCTTAACACGAAGTGCAGTGAATGACCTTTTAAAGATTCTTCGCTCCGCTCAGAATGACAAGTTTGTTAATTTTTTTATCGGCAGTTTCTTAAGTCGTAATCATTCTTCACATAACTATTTGTTAGACTAACATATTTTATCCGGAATTTCAGAAGTCGAAAGTATGAGGGGATAGAAAAATAAACTCGCTTAAAATTTAAACTCACATTAGACAAAATAAAAATTTTGTTTAATAAGGAACAGGAGTGGTATATAATTATGGAGAAATCTTATATATACCGACTTAATAATGGCCGGCTGTGCGCCGATTATCTGGTATGAGCATTACTATCATTATTATTTTGCTGTAACTATATCATTCTTTCATGAGGTGTTTTTATGTCACTGGATTTCAATGATATGCCCGATATCGTTATAGAATTTTTGAACTATATGCTTACCATTAAAAATAAATCCTTAAAAACTGTTTCTGAATATCATTATGATCTTCGCACCTTCTTAAGATATATCAAGGTCATCAAATACAATGCCAATGAAAATGATTTTAAAAATATCGATGTCAAAAACATTACCATTGATGATATCAAAAAAATCGATCTTACCGACCTCTATGGATTCATGTCTTTTGCTAGCCGCGAGCTTGAAAACTCTGCCGTTACCCGCGCCCGTAAGGTCGCCTGCCTGAAATCCTTTTATAAATACCTTCATACAAAGGTCAAGCTTATCGATTACAACCCTGCTGCCGAGCTTGATTCTCCAAAACATGTCAAAAGACTTCCAAGATACCTTAATCTCAATGAAAGCATAAATTTGTTAAATAATGTAAACGGAAAGAAAAATGTGGCCAGGGATTATGCCATAATAACATTATTTTTAAATTGCGGCCTTCGTCTTTCAGAGCTTGTGGGAATAAATGTAAACAGCATTCGTGGCGATACTCTGACTGTTATAGGAAAAGGCAACAAGGAACGTACCGTTTATTTGAATCAGGCTTGCCAGGAAGCTATTGCGGCTTATATGGCAGAACGAAGCAAACTTAAGGTCATCAGGGATCCGAAAGCTCTGTTTTTAAGCGAACGCAAGACCCGTATTAGTCCAAAGACCGTTCAATATCTTGTAAAAAAATATATCAGTGCTGCAGGTCTCGATCCGGATAAATATTCACCTCATAAACTTCGTCATACTGCAGCAACGCTCATGTACAAACACGGCAATGTGGATATCCGGGCTCTGCAGGCTATTTTGGGCCATGAGAGCATCGCCACGACAGAGATATATACCCATATCGATGATCAGCAACTCAGAGAAGCGGTCAGAAGCAATCCTCTCGCCTCTGTTTCGATCAAGCAGAAAAAGAAGAATAATGAAAATGAAAATTAATATTTTAAGAAAAACCCTCGGAAAAGCTCCGAGGGTGATTTAGTATATTATCTGATAAGTCTGTTTATAAAAACACTACTCAACAGTTACCGTTCCATCCTCTGATACAGAAATCGTCATGCCGGTCCTTACATATTCAAGAAACTCGTCACCAAGGCAATCCACTGTCGGCATACTGATCTCGGTCCATATATTGGCAAGTATGGCTCCTGCAGCGGCAAGGGAATCAATTGGCTTCGAAAACAAGAGACAAGCAGGCTGCCTTCCAAGAGCCGCAGCACAATAAAGAACCATTCCCCCAGTGGTGGAGCCTATAGTCTGGGGCAGGCACAAAGCCTTTCCACTCATGGGTTTTTCGTATAAATCCGGGTTATTCTGATCCGAACAGGTTCCCTTTTTGTCTCCGAACATAAGACTCTTCTGATAGCTGGCCAGAGTATTGAATCCACCCTTTGAAACCAGGGCTTCGGCTTTTACAGTACCGGGAACGACCGGACGACCCTTGAATGTTTTCATATTATTTGCCCCCTTTCGTGATTATTTCAAGTATCTCATCATCGGTATAATATCGGCTGGTCGTATATGTTCTCAGCTTGTTTGAATTTGTTATTACCGGCATTTTACCGCATAACGGGTTATTCATGTACATAAGCGGACAAATATATGATGTGATGACACCCATTTGAGCAAGCTTTACCGATTCCACAGTTTTATTGAAAGCCTCAAGTACGGGAACAGAAGCTGTAAAAACGGTAGGAACAGATACTTTTTCTTTGTTCAGTTCCTTAAGCCTGCTTTCAAGCCTGAGTGTCCATTCCTTAAGCTGGATAAGCGAAAGATGGGGACATCCTACGAAGCAAAGCTTTGGTGAGGCGTCCGGATCCTTCCATATGCAGGGATATCCTGCTTTGACTCTTTCCAGTTCGGCATCATCTATAATATATGTTTTTGCATCAGGTCTGATAAGTTTTTCACCCAACTCCAGAGCCTCCGGTGTAAGCCTCTCCACATGGAAGAGTCCCACTGCACCGTTCGATGCTGTTGCAGCGCCCATATCCTTAAGATATGACTTTGTTTTGTCATCAAGCTGTGTTCCTATGAAATTTGTAAGTCCCCTTATGTATGGAACATCCTCCATAACCTTCATGCCGATGGCACTTCCAAGGACCTGAGCCTCAGGAAGTTTTGTTGTCCGTATTTCCACTATCCATGAAGCCATACGTCCTTCATCAGTCAACAGACCGAAATATGGAACACATCCGGCTATGCTTCCAAACATCTCTATTATGCCTGAATTGCGGTTACATCTTGCACCAAGGACGCTGTTGGCATATACGACAGCACTGCTTTCTGCCCAACTCAATATCTCGCCCTTCTGCGGAATATTGCCCACCTCATCAAGGTAACAGGTGCAGGTAAAGGCTTTCTCATTCATAAGTCCCATTTTCCCAAGCTGTTCCTCATAACTGTTCTGCTTGGAGTACATGAATTTGAATAAAAGATTTTGCAGAAAGCTTGAAGGAACATTCTTGTCCAATGGCCTTGGGTCAACACTGAATTTCTGGCCTGAAACAGCTCCTGCCTCCAGTAATTTGTCTATAAGTTCATATACCGGTTTCATTACCGAAAGGCCAAAGCTTGTAACAAGATGACCATATTTGCTTGTAACAGGAACCATGCGTTCGGCGCCAAAGGCTTCGCCATACATAACAAGAGTCTTCATTACCTTTGCCATGGCTTCGCCCTTTTCGCCGTTTAGCATTGCCTGCTGTTCCTCAGTCAGAACCATATTAGTTTTTATCAACGTTCTCCCCCCTCTTTATAGCTTAATTCCAAGGGCATAGGCGGCACGGGTTGCTTCAAGTATCCTTCCTCCTGCAAAACTGTCGCCTATGTTGTGGATCTCAGGAGCGATCCTTCCGGCCTGTGCCTCATAGAACAGTGAATCGTCTGGTTTTCCGCCTGTAGCGAACACTACAAGGTCTGCCTTCAATGTGATTTCCTTTTCATCATTGCCGATCTTGGGCGCCAGAGGATTCTCTATATTCTTGGGCAGGACTGGCTGCCATGTGATATTAGGATCAGGTACGCCTTTGGATACGTTGCGTACTATATGTACTCCTTCATCATCAAGAGAGACCACTTTTGCGTAATTGATGAGTTCAACTCCGGCCTTTTTGAGGTAATGGATAAGATAACCACGGTTTGCTGTGCAGACACCTTCCATTAAGAAAGGAAGCATTTCGACCACCTTTACCTGACAACCACGCTCATAGCTTAACCAGTAGGCAGTTTCACAGCCAACTTCCCCGCCGCCTACTACCACGACCGATTTTGAATCACCCAAAAGTCCGGGATCCGATAACAGGTCTGTTGCCTTCACATGTTTGATCTTGTCGAGTCCGGAGATGGGTGGTATTGTCTCTGCAGCTCCGGTTGCAAACACTATACTGTCGTATGAGCCTTCCCGAAGCCTTTCCAGATCGACTGCGGAATTCAGATGTACTTTCAGATCATACTCCTTTTCAGCCTTTTCAAGCATATATTCAAGGTGATTGCGGTAATTCTCCACATCAAATTTGATTTTTGGCACGCTACCGGGAATTGTCTTCCCGCCGATTTTGCCGCTCTTTTCAAAAAGCTCGACCTTATGTCCGCGCCTTGCGGCTGTTATGGCCAGTACGACTCCGGCCGGTCCTGCTCCTACAACAGCTATTTTTTTAACACGTTCTGCTTTTGGTGGATTTTCAGGATATATATGTTCAAAACCGGTACGGGGATTTACTGCGCATTGCGGATGTCCGCCCTCAACAAACTCGTTTATACATCCTTCCTGGCAGCCTATACATGGCGTTATCTCCTCAACTCTTCCTGAATAGGCCTTGTTTGGCCATTCGGGATCGGCAAGCAGGGGTCTGCCGAGCATGACCATGTCGCAATATCCGTCTTTTACAGCTTTTTCAGCCAAATCCGGATACCCGAGCTTTCCAACAGCCACAATGGGTACATCAAAACCGGCATTTGACTTGATACCGCGTTCCCTGAATCTTTCCTTTACAATACGTGATACGTCCAGGAAACACCCTGCCGGCATACCGGAAGGCGGATGCGGCAGCCACCAGTTGTCATAGCAGCCAAGGTCCACGTCAAAGATGTCGACGCCGGCTTTTACCAGGTTTTCCATATACTCAAGGGTTTCATCGATGGTCCTGCCATTCCTGAATTTCTTCAGAGGTGGCTTGCTCATTCCCTCTTCGCCGTATGTCTCATTCAGGGCAAGGGATAAGTCGATCCTGTACATGATCGGATAGTGGGGTCCTACGCGACGGCGCATTTCTTTGACCATATCGATACCGAATCTCTGCCAGTCGGCAAAACGTCCAAATTTACGCCTGTTGAAGGCAGTATTGGTCATCTGTTCAAGAAGGTAGCCTTCATGTCCATGGAGATAAACGCCGTCTATTCCGGCTGCCATTGCGTCAGCTGCAGCCTGCCCCGCGTTGCGTATGATCCTGTTCAGTTTGCGGTCTGATAATCTCATACATGGAATCTGAGGCATATAGAAGTTTGGATTGAAAGAAGAGGATACGGGGAATTTATATTGATTAACAAGACATTGGGGATTACCTACGCGTCCCAGGCCGGGAGTAAGCTGAATGAATATTTTTGCCCCAAAGTTATGTACTCCCTGGGCCAGATCACGCCACCCGGCAAACACGGTCCTGCTTCGGTCAATACGCGGGAAGTAGGAAAGCTTGCCTGGTTCAATAACAGAATTGTCGATTCCGAAGCTTATAGGTACAAGGCCTGTGGTTATAAGCCCTACGCCACCCTTTGCTCTTGCAAAGAAATACTGAAGCATTTTGTCATTTGGGCGACCTGTTTCCTCACACATATCTATGTTGCCCATGGGCGCCATGACCAATCTGTTTTTGATTTTCGTGCGATTGATCTGGATAGGTGAAAACAAAGCTGTGTAAGGATACAGATTTTTCGTCATTCTGCCTGTGCCTCCGGCGCTGTTCTCATGATCAGGCTTTGTGAACCAGTTACCGTAGCTGTCTACCAGTTCCTGAATTTTAGCATCAGTTCTCATAAAACCGAGAGCCCCCCTTCGACATTTAAAAATTGAGAATTTAGATGATGCGAAATGATAAATAGAACATTGGTATAATTGAAGTGTAACACATTGATAATTTTTTATCAATATGCATAAAAAATATCGATGATCTCTTCATGTTTTTTATCGATATGCATAACTTAGATGGACAGTGTCGGTATATTGAAGGACAAATGCTTTTCGGTAATACCTTTTCCGGTGTCATATATCATATTTTGAAATAACAGAATGCCCGCCTGATATGATCAGACGGGCATTTGATATATTGCTCAAAATGCGTTTTTATGTCCGTAATTGTTGCCTTATTTGCCAAAGAATACGCGGTATCCCTGATAAGCTGCATAAATATCAGCCTTGCTGGCTACTTCGTAAGGAGCGTGCATGGATAACAGCGGTACACCAACGTCGATCACATCGACGCCAAGGTTCGCGATCATCATTGCTATTGTTCCTCCGCCGCCCTTATCCACTGCACCTAATTCGGTTATATGCCACGGAATATTGTTCTCGTTGAAAAGTCTTCTGATCTCACCGAGATATTCGGCGCTTGCGTCGCTGGCTCCGGCCTTGCCTCTGGAACCACTGTATTTCATTATGGCAATACCTTTGCCTAAATAACCTGCGTTCAGCTTGTCGTGAGTACCTTCATAATTGGGATCGACAGCCGCGTTGACGTCTGCAGACAACATTTTCGATCTGTCCAGAGCCTTCCGGACAAGAAGATCGGTGTATTGTCCTTCTGTTGTACGGTAGCAGAGCTCTGCTATGAAGTTTTCAAGCGCTCTGGATTCAGCGCCGGTATTTCCCACGCTGCCGATCTCCTCTTTGTCGGTAAGATAGCAAATGGCCGTATATTCGGGATCCTCAGTTTCAAGGACTGCCATAAGCGCAGTATAAGCGCATACTCTGTCATCATGGCCATATGCTCCAACCATGCTTCTGTCAATACCTATATCGCGGGCTTTGAATGCAGGAACTACCTGAAGCTCCGATGAAACAAGGTCTTCCTCCACTATCCCGTATTTCTCGTTTAAGAGGTTAAGGATATTCTTCTTGAATCTGTCCTTTGCCTCTTTGTCTTCTATGGGCTCGGAACCGAGCAGCACATTCATATTTTCGCCCTGGAATGCTTCGTTCAGCTTTTTCTCATACTGGTCTTTGGCCAGATGGGGCAAAAGATCCGTAATCGTAAAGACAGGATCGTTTTCATCCTCTCCGATATTTACCTCGACCCTGGTTCCGTCGGCTTTGACGATCACACCATGCAGTGCAAGCGGAATAGCAAGCCATTGATACTTCTTGACACCACCATAATAATGGGTTTTAAAGAATACCATATCAGTGGATTCATATAAAGGATTCTGCTTTATATCGATTCTGGGCGAATCGACATGGGCCCCGACTATTTTTGTACCTTCTTCAGCCGGTCTCTTCCCTGCTACCGCAAGAAGAAGCAATTTGTCTCTAACTACACGGTAAACCTTATCACCCGGTTTTAATTTCTTATTACCCAGTTCATCGATATCTACGAACTTATATTTCTTTGCCAGAGCAACGCTTTCCTTTATAAATTCACGCTCTGTTTTCGCCTTGTTCATAAATGACTTGTAGTCTTCGCTGAATGCCATGATTTTTTCTTTTTTGAATGCAGGATTATCCCATACATTGACAGGTTTATATTCCAGGTCATTCACCGTTTTTATGATTTTAGATCCACCGGCAGTCAACGCAGCAGTCTCGGATTTTCTGGGCCGTCCGCGTCCTCTTTTAGCTTGAACAGGGTTTTGGTCCACACTTTCAATCGTATTTTTCCTGGGTCTTCCTCTTCTTTTCTTTTCCTGTTGTTCTATCATATTGAATCTCCTTTCCGGATTTTTGAATAAATACGGCTGCCTCCGACATACTGAATGCTGATATGGCTTTAGCCGGTTTTATTCATTTCTGTTATGGTAACTAAGGCTGTAAATTAGCCGGCTCAATAAGAATATTATACCACTTAATTCATTATTAAACCTTATTATAGCAATTATTCAGATAAAAAAATCAATAAAAATTTAATAATTCATATTTTATTATAAAAATAAAAAACGGCTATGCTCCAACGCCATAACCGCTTTTTTTACTGGCCTGTTTTCAGAGTATTATACAGATAAGTCCTCCGCTGCCTTCGTTGATTATTTTCTGCAGGGTCTCCTGAAGCTTGAGCTGCGCATCCTCAGGCATCTTGTAAAGCTTGTTCTGGAGCCCTTCTGTAATCAGCTCATGCAGCGATTTTCCAAAGATATTGGATTCCCAGAGCTTCTCGGGCTTGCCTTCGAATTCCTTCAGCAAGTAATTGACAAGCTCCTCGGATTGCTTTTCTGTACCTACCAGCGGGGCAATTTCGGTTTCAATGTCTGCCCTGATCATATGTATCGACGGTGCGCTTGCCCTGAGTTTGATACCAAACCGGTTCCCTTGTCTTACTATTTCAGGCGGCTCCAGTGTCAGCTCTTCAAGTCTGGGTGTCACTACTCCATATCCCTTAGTTCTGACCTCAGCCAAGGCATTTTCAACCTTTTTGTACTCGGTCCTGATTTGCGAAAGCTCCTTCAGCACTGCAAAGAGACGCTGTTCGCCATCGATCTCGAGTCCGGTATCTTCTTTTACGATGCGGTAGAACAGGCCGTCGGCCGGTTTGATATTCATTGAAAGTTCGCCTGTACCCATATTCATGTTATTTATGTCTGCCTTGTTCAAAAATTCAAAATTGCTCAGCTTCTCGGCCGCATCAAACGCTGCTTTGACCGTTGCTTTGTCTGTGAACGAATCCCTTATGGCACTGAACATTTCCTTCCTCAGCCAGTGATCATTATCGAGCGAAAGGATCCATTCAGGCATATTGAAGCATATCTCACTTACCGGGAAATCCATCAGTATTCCGTTCATGATCTTGTTTACAGACTGAACGTTCAAATTGAGGCAATCCACAGGTATTACGGTTTTGGAGTATTTTTCGCTCAACTCTTTTGCCAGCTGTTTTGTCTCAGGTGAATCAGGGACAGCGCTGTTTAAGAGAATTACAAACGGTTTGCCGGATGATTTCATTTCCTTTAAGACTTTTTCCTCAGCTTCCTGATACTCGCTTCTTGAAAACTGGGTAAAGGATCCGTCGGCTGTAATCAGAATCCCTATGGTCGAATGTTCATTGATGACCTTCCGGGTTCCGATCGCGGCTGCCTCCTCAAACGGAATCTCGTATTCCGACCAGGGAGTTTTAACCATGCGCGGCATTTCGTCTTCCATATGTCCGACAGCGCTCTTCACCAGATATCCTACACAGTCGACCAATCTTACCTTCAAACTGATATTGTCTTCCAGTGTGATGGTGACCGCCTCGTTGGGGACAAATTTTGGCTCCGTTGTCATGATCATTCGTCCTGACGCACTCTGAGGCGTTTCATCTATAGCCCTTTGTCTGTCGTACGGATCCTTGATATTCGGAACTACAAGAGTCTCCATGAACTTTTTGATAAACGTTGACTTGCCTGTTCTTACAGGTCCGACAACTCCAAAGTATATATCTCCCTTTGTCCTTTGCGCGATATCATTATAAACGCTGTATAAATTCTCCACAGCCAATCCCCCTTCAGTATGCGGTACATGCAAGATGCATGACCCATTCGGTCAATATAAGTATATTGGACGTAAATGCGATATATTCAAAAATTTTTTAAGAATTGATTCTAATTTGCTTTGTTAAATTAACTTTTAGCTGATTGCTTCAAACGTACCCATCGTTTTTCTCTCATATTAGTCGTCTTCCGCTGATAATAATCGCTTAACACTCATAAAACCCATATGTTTTGAGAAGACTAACACCGTATTATTTCTTTATTTTGGAGGTGTGATCGATATGCAGAATAATCAGATGCAGCAAAATCAGGGTCAGCAAATGCAGCAGGGCCAGGCTATGCTTACCAGCAAAAACCTGACAATACTGGAGGATATGCTGAATTATGAATCACTGAACTATAAAAAGCTTGACATGTATGCTCAAAGCTGCAACGATCCGGAGCTGAAGGATGTTTTCACTAAGGCAGCACAGCTTCACAAACAGCATTTCAACATGCTGTTCAACTATCTGAATTCCCATAACAAACCGGCACAGCAAATGCAGCAGTAAGGAGGAATAAATATGCATCAAACACCAACTTTCACCGAGCAGGAAATCACAAATGATGCCTTAAGCAGTGAAAAGCAGATGATCACCGCATATGGCACATATCTTGCCGAATCCACCTGTGAAAATCTGCGCAGCGAGCTGTCTAAAATCATAAATGACAAACAGCAGATTCAGTTTGAAATTTTCAATGTCATGCAGAAAAAAGGCTGGTATAAAACGAAAAATGCCAATATGAACGATGTACAGACCGCGGCACAGAAATATCAGACAATCCATCAGAGCATGCAGCAGCAATAGTGGAAGGAAAGCAAAAGATCGGCAGTTACTGCCGATCTTCCTTATTTATTATGTATATTAATGATTTCATTCCCTGTAAAAGATACTTAACTACACTTTGCTTCGTTCAGGATGACATCTTCGGAGATCCTTCGCTTCGCTCAGGATAACATCTTCGATGTTACTTATGGTTTTCAAACTGAAGTTTTGTCTTGTCTGCCCTGTACTTTGTTATGACATATTCCACAGGCTGACAGCTCTTTGAATAAAGAATGTTTTTGATCCTTATAAGGGGCTGGCCGGGCTGAAGGTTCAAATAAACTGCTTCCCTGGCATCAGTGCTTACAATATCAAGCGTGCTTTTAGTGCTGTTCGGGATAAGAGGATATTTTCCCCTGAGCACGTCTTTGTTTGACTGGATATCTTCAATAACCTCAGGGAAAAGAGATAACGGGATATATGAAATACTTAATGATACCATATCCTTGCCAACAGGGTTTGTATATGTAATTGCTGCAAATTCTGTATTTCCGTCGCTTCTTAAACTGAAAGCCTCCGAGACTTCAGGAATTTCCTGCCCGATAACTGTCTCAGTAGATATAATATTCTTTTCAGAAGGATCCTTGCTGTCCAGTATTGAATCGGTAAATCCGGTATAATCTTTTATACTGATCTGGGTTTTCCTTGCAGATACAAATGTTCCTTTACCCTTCATTTTATATAGCTGACCGCTTGAGGTAAGTTCATTAATGGCTTGTCTTACTGTAGGTCTTGATATATTGTATTGCTCACAGAAATCCTGCTCTGATGGGATTTTCTGATCAGCTTCGAAATCTCCGTTTTCTATCTTTTCCAATATCAAATTTTTAAGCTGGCAATACAGCGGAACATTACTGTATTTATTTATCGCTACCATTACTTTACCTCCGTTTTACTATAATATATACTACACTAATAAGACGACATGACAATATTACATTATTATCAGTCTTTAATCAATAGGACCTTTTGTCCATTTTTTCATGCTTTTAATTCAACATTGGTTTCTTCGGCTTCATTTTTCTTAAGTAATGGTATAACATGTTCCGACAAGAACTCTTCCACCTGTTCACTGCTGCGTCCAATAAAGTTTTCAGGAGCCAGGACACTCAAAAGATCTTCTTTGTTGATATCGAAACTAGGATCATTTGCAATCCTGTCAATCAAATCATTCGGTTTTCCTTCTTCTTTTACCAGGCGAGCAGCCTCCAGTGAATGAACACGTATGCGTTCGTGTAAAACCTGCCTGTCACCTCCCCGCTTTACAGCTTCCATGAGGATATTTTCAGTAGCCATGAATGGGAGCTCTTCCATAATTCTCTTTCTTATCATCTTCGGATATACCACGATCCCATCAGCTACATTGTTGTATATGTTCAGAATGGCATCAACAGCCAAAAATGCTTCAGAAACACTGATACGTTTATTTGCCGAGTCATCGAGCGTCCTTTCAAACCACTGGGTCGAAGCTGTTAATGCGGGATTGAGCGCATTGACGATAACATAACGCGATAATGAAGTTATCCTTTCACATCTCATGGGATTGCGCTTATAGGCCATTGCTGACGAACCGATCTGATTTTTCTCAAATGGTTCTTCCATCTCCTTGAGATTTGCAAGTAAACGCATGTCATGGCTGAACTTGCTTGCGCTTTGCGCAATAGAGCTCAGTACATTCAGTATCCGCGAATCCTGCTTTCTTGAATAGGTCTGGCCTGAAACCGGTATGACTTCTGAAAATCCGATTTTTTCAGCAATAAGCTTGTCCAGCTTCTTTACCTTTTCATGATCCCCGTTGAAAAGCGCCAGAAAGCTTGCCTGAGTTCCTGTCGTACCCTTGCTTCCCAAAGGTCTTAGGCTAGATATAACGAAGTCAATCTCTTCAGCATCAAGAATAAGATCCATGATCCAAAGGCATGCTCTCTTGCCTACCGTAACAAGCTGTGCAGGCTGGAAATGCGTATATCCGAGAGCAGGCATGTCCTTATGCTTTTCAGCAAAACGGGAAAGCTTGGATATGACTGAAAGGACTTTTTTCTTTATTATCTGCAGCGCTTCCCTGTAGATGATTATATCCGTATTGTCGCCCACATAGCATGATGTGGCACCAAGATGAATTATTCCTTTTGCTTTTTCACACTGGGCTCCGTAAGCGCGAACATGTGACATGACATCGTGGCGTGTTTCTTTCTCGATTTGCTCAGCAAGTTCATAATTGATATCATCTTTATATTTTTTAAGTTCATTGATTTGATCATCGGTAATATCGAGACCAAGTTCTTTTTCTGCTTCCGCTAATGCGATCCAGAGCCTTCTCCATGTTTTGAACTTGACATGAGGAGAAAAAAGTTCCAGCATCTCCTGACTGGCGTAACGTGTATTAAAGGGGCTTTCATATGTATTACGCAATTTCAGATAACCTCCGGGAGTAATGTCATGACAGTATTACATGCTTACAACATTACAGTATAATATCTTATTGTTCTCTATGGTGCATGAATAATTATATAACTAAACAATATAAAAATCCAGTACAAAAAGTATAATTATAAAATAATATTTCGACTGTTTCTATTATTTGTAACAAATACCTCTGACGATAAATATGGCATTTGATTCGCCCGTATCCACCGGTTGATTCAAATGCCATAAATACTGTTTATTTTATATTTTTTATAAGACAAGAATAATTACGCCAATATTTTATCCAGCACAGCCAGTTCAACACATACGCACAGTACTTCGATGGCTGTTTTGAGCTCGGAAATCGGAGGATATGTCGGAGCTATGCGTATATTGCTGTCTTTAGGATCATTGCCATAAGGGAATGTAGCACCTGCGGGAGTAAATACGACCCCTGCTTCTTTTGCAAGCTGTACTGTTTTCTTAGCGCAACCTTCATATACATCCAGGCTGATAAAATAACCTCCGTTAGGTTTGTTCCATGCAGCTATGCCTTTTCCCGAAAGATTTTTTTCAAGGATCTCATTGACCGCCTCAAATTTAGGACGCAGTATCTCAGCATGCTTTCTCATATGCTCCCTTACATTGTCAGCATTCTTTAAAAAGCGTACATGAAGGAGCATGTTAATTTTGTTGTATCCTATGGTTTGCTTTGATATCAGCTTTTTCAGATGATCTATGTTCGCCCTGCTCGATGCTATGAATGCTACTCCGGCTCCGGGAAATGTCACCTTCGATGTTGAGCTGAACATATAAACCCTGTCAGGATTTCCGGCTTCCTGGCAAAGGGAAATTATATCGGCCAGCTTATCGGGTGTATCGTAAAGGTGATGCAATGCGTATGCGTTATCCCAGAGTATTCTGAAATCAGGGGCTTTGGTTTTCATATACGCAAGCCTTCTTACAACCTCATCGGAATATGTTATTCCTGTAGGATTACTGTACATGGGAATCGACCACATGCCCTTAATGGATTCATCCTCTGCAACAAGAGCTTCTATCATATCCATGTCGGGACCGTCTTTTTTCATAGGAACAGTAATCATTTCCACACCGAACAGCTCGGTAACGGCAAAATGCCTGTCATAGCCGGGAGCCGGGCATAAAAATTTGACCTTTTCAAGCTTGCTCCAGGGCTTTTCAAATCCATAAAGTCCATGATTAAAAGCTTTGGCGATGAGATCATACATCAGGTTGAGGCTCGAATTTCCGCCTATGATCAGCTGATCCTCCGGAACATTAAATAATTCAGCAAAAAGAGCCTTGGCCTCTTTTATTCCGTCCACAAGCCCATAATTCCTGCAATCAAAGCCATCCTGTGCAAAAAGGTTTTCGGTATGGCTAAAAAGTCCGTTGGACAAATCAAGCTGTTCAGTACAAGGCTTTCCTCTTGACATATCCAGCTTAAGTCCCTGTTTTTTATAATCCTCGTACTTCAGGGAAAGCTCATTTTTTCTCTTAATCATCTCTTCTTTGCTGTAACCTTGGTACGCCTGCATTTTAAACCTCCGGGAATATTATATATATTATAACAAGTCTTTAACATATTGTATGACAGGTTCCAAGGTTTTGCAAGTTTAAAATAATAAAATTGCAAAAAATATTAACGTGATATATGGATCCATTTTTTTACAGCTATGGACATATAATCTGAAAATCGCCTCCTTTGCGCGCTGTTCATTGCGATCAAAGAGGTTTCAGCGATGATCCTGTCGCCCTGAAATATCGATACCGTACCCATTATGGTCCCCTGACGGACCGGAGCTTCGACTTTTTCTGGCAGAGACACCCTTGTATAAAGGGAATCGACTTCATCGCGCTTCAGTACAGTCTTCAGATCTTCAGCAGCAGCTACAATAACTTCGCCTAAACTGCGGGAACGATCGACCTTGACAGAACCCAGTATACGGCCCTTTTCAAGCAAAAAAATCTTTTCGAATTCAGAGAATGCATAATCAAGTATCTTTTGGCTGCTTGTTGTTCTCAGGTTCTTCGTGTCACAGAACAGAACGACAGAAATGAATCTTTTGTCGTCTCTGGTTGCACTTGTTACCAGACATCGGCCTGCCAATCCGGTATAACCCGTTTTAACTCCGTCGGCTCCCGCATAGCTTGTAAGCATTTCATTGGTAGTTCTGAGAGTTTTTCCGTTAAAATAGAATTCGGTCTTTTTAACTATTTCATTGAAAACGGGAATTTTAAGGGCATACCTGGTTATCTTGGCCAGGTCATACGCTGTCGTATAATGGTTTTCAGCATCAAGGCCATGGGGATTTGAGAAGCTGGTCGAATAAGCTCCGATTTCCAGTGCCTTCTCGTTCATAAGCTCACAGAAGGCTTCAACACTTCCCGAAACATGTTCTGCTATTGCTACGGCTGCGTCATTCCCTGAACAGATCAGAAGCCCATGAAGAAGATCATTCATTTTAACGATCATATCTTTTTTTAGTCCCATTACCGATCCGCCCATATTGGCAGCTCTCTGGCTTATAAGGACGTCGTCGTTAAGATCGGAATTCTCAAGGGCAATAATAGCTGTCATGATCTTTGTTGTGCTTGCCATGGGCCTTTTTCTGTAAGCATTCTTCTCATAAAGAATGGTTCCTGTTTCAAAGTCCATTACAATAGCAGATCTGGCGTTTATGACCGGTTCGCTCATGGCTTCGGCCAGTTCATCGTCAGGATCGGGTATGTCTGCGTAATCAAAAAAATCAAAATCTGTGTCTTCAGGTTCTTCTATGGCTTGGTTTTGTTCAGAAATGCTTGCCGACGGAGAGGGCACAATATTAGCAGGTTTGTTATTTCCATCATTGATGAGTATTTTGTATATCAAATATAATGATAGCATTATAATGACAAGATACAGGATATCTTTTAGTTTTAGTTTCAAAGCCAGTCACCGAAAAAATAATACCCTGTGTCAAATATATTTCCTTTATAAGCTTACTATGATATCTTATCCCAAATTGATTTTATGGACATTACAGCATTTTTTACATCAGATGCATCGACAATGTGATCGGAATATTTCATATAAAGCGGTTCACGCTCCTCCAGGATCTTGTATAGCTTCTCAGGATTGTCCCTGACAAGCGGTCTGTCTGCAAGGTCAACAGTTTTGATGATATCCTCCACAGGCCGCTTCAGGTAAAAAACAACACCTTTTTTTCTCAATGCCTCCATGTTTTCAGGACGAAGAACTACTCCCCCTCCTGTTGATATTATAATATTATCAAGCATTGACAGACTTTTTACGATCCTGCTTTCGAGATCCCTGAAATGCTGTTCTCCTTTAAGGAAAAGGTCGCTTATTTTTCCGAAGCTTCTTTCTATATTTTCATCACAGTCGGTGAATGCCATGCCAAGGAGGGCTGACAGTCTTTTTCCCACCGTTGTTTTTCCTGCTCCCATCAGGCCGATCAGGACTATATTTGTTTTGTTCTTCATTTTAAATCCCTTGTTTCATTTATTTTAAGATCCTTCGGTCGATTCCTCCCTCAGGATGACAGAGTAATTTCTTCGAAGCTATCCCTTTGTTATTCTGATCTCTCCTATATGTCATTCTGAGCGAAGCGAAGAATCTTTATCTTTGTCATTCAGAGCTCTCCTGTATGTCATTCTGAGTGAAGCGAAGAATCTTTTTACAAACCTTCAGATAAATCCTTCCACTCAGGATTAATTTTTTCAATCAGTTCAATCTTCTTTTTCCTCAACCATCCTTTTAATTGCTTTTCTCTTGTTATTGCTTCCTTTATATCATTTGTCATTTCAAAGTATACTAACTTATTTATGTTGTACTTATCTGTAAAACCCTTGATAATCTTATGTTTATGCTCATAGCAGCGGCGTTCAAGGTTGTTTGTCTCTCCAATATATAGAACCTTGTTGGACCAATTGGTCATTATATAAAATTATATAAACATAATAATACATAAAATTATCCTCTTCTAAAAAAAGATCCTTCTCTTCGCTCATGATGACAAGGTTGATTTCTGCGAAGCTTTTTTACGGCGGCTTTGGTCGCCTTGTCATCTCTGAGTGTTAGCAGCCGAAGAATATTTATATAATCCTTTGCTTTATTATGACAAGCCAGATTCTTCGCTGCGCTCAGAATGACATTAAGTAACCGTTTTTATGTCATTCTGAGGGAGCTTCGCGACCGAAGAATCTTTTTATCTCATCATATATATCACTGACCAAATCATCTCCGAACTTCCTTCCCTGCCATATCTCCTGGGCGCTCACAGCCTGGGCAACAAGCATATACAGCCCGTTGTCACATGGTATTCCAAGCTCTCTGGCGTACGTGAGCAGCAATGTTTCAATGGGGTTGTATATCAGATCGATAACAAAAGATGCACCAATAAGCTGATCCTTGCTCAGTGGGGATTTGCCGGGTTCAGGATACATTCCGACAGGTGTCGTGTTGACTATCATATCGATCGCTCCGGCTGTAAAGCTGTACAGCGAAACTCCCCTCAAGCCCGGATATTTAAAGGTTATTCCATCGGGATCTCTTGATACGATCATAATATCCGCCGCGCCATGATCCTCCAGATATGAGATCACCGCTCTGGAAGCCCCTCCGCTTCCCAATACTGCACATTTCTTGTTTTTGGGATCGAATCCGCAGTGTTGGAGAGCTTTTCCGAAGCCAAAGTAGTCAGTGTTATGGCCTCTTTTATTTTCACCCAGTTCTATGGTATTTACAGCCCCGATGGTCCTGGCGATTTCAGAAACGCTGTCCAGATAGTTCATAATATCTGTCTTGTACGGGATCGTAACATTGGCACCGCTAAAGCCGAGATCCATGAGTTTGTCCAGAAGAACGGGAATCTCATCTTCTTTCGCCTCATAAAGCTCGTATGATCCGTTAATATTCGTCTTTCTGAAAAACAGATCGTGGATCTGCGGCGATATGCTGTGGGAAAGCTTTTTCCCTATCAGGGCATAGTGTTTTTCACTTTTTTGCTTTATCCTTTTTTTCTGATATTCCTTTGATTCGGCCATGATACTTTCAAAAACCGCTTTGATGCTTTTGTGATAATCATTATTTTCAACAGCACTGAGGACATTTTCGAGCACCTTTGCTTCCCGGGATGTATCAAGCACCTCAATATTGGATCTCATTTTATAATCTGAGATCATGGAAACCAGATCCATGCGTTTTTCGAGCAATCCGGCCAGCTCTCTGTCAAGATCGTCGATCTCTTTTCTGATTTGATCAAGATAATTTTTATCCATTATCCCGGTTCTCCTCCATGAAGCTCCCAATACCATACTGGCCAAGCATCAGATCGAATATGGCTATAGCGGCTGAAGCCTCGATCACCGGCACTGCCCGTGGAACGATACATGCGTCGTGCCGTCCTTTTACTCTTATTTTTTGTTCAGTTCCATCCTTCAGGTTTATTGTATCCTGCTCCTTTGCGATCGAAGGAGTGGGTTTTACGGCTACTCTGAAAACGATGGGCATGCCGTTTGTGATACCACCGTTTATTCCTCCATTATTATTGGTTCTGGTAAGGATTTTTCCCTTTTCGGTATAAAAGCAGTCATTGGCCTGGCTTCCGAACAGCTTCGTTATTCCGAATCCCTCGCCGAATTCAATGCCTTTTATGGCCGGAATCGAGAACAGGATCGATGACAATCTGGCTTCGACATTATCAAATATGGGAGACCCCAGACCGGCCTCTATCCCGATTATAGCCGTTTCAACTACCCCGCCTGCCGAATCCAGATTCCTTCTTGCTTCATCTATTATTTCAAGATATTTATCCCTGCAGGACCTGTCATTGACCGGAATATCCATTTTCCGAAGCTCCATCAGCTGGTCCTCTGTTATGCCGGTCTTATCAAAGCTGATATCCTTGATATCATAAATCGAATCTATATGAGATCCTATCATTATCCCTTTCTTTTTTAGAAACTGGGTGGCCAGAGCCCCTGCAAAAACGATCGGAGCGGTAAGCCTGCCCGAAAAATGGCCGCTTCCGCGGACATCATTAAAGCCTTTATACCTTACAAATCCTGAATAATCAGCATGTCCGGGCCTTGCAAGGCCGGCCAGCTCGTCATAGTCACTGCTTTTCCGGTCCTTGTTCCTAATAATTGCGCATAATGGGGTCCCGGTGGTTCTGCCGTCATATACTCCGCTTAATATCTCAACCTCGTCTGTCTCTTTTCTCTGTGTGGAATATAGCATGGAGCCGGGTCTTCTTCTTCCCATTTCCTCGGAAATATTCTCAAAATCAATGGCAAATCCTGATGGCAGACCGTCTATGACCACACCGACCGCAGGACCATGGGATTCTCCGAATACCGATATTTTCAGGTTCTGACCGAAAACACTACCCATAATATTCAACCTTTCCGCCAAGGGCTAAAAAATCCTCCCAGAATTCAGGATAGGACTTCTTAACCGCATCATACCCTTCTATCTCAACATCCGTATCGCATATTACCGAGGCAGATGCAAGAGCCATGACTATCCGATGGTCCCCTGACCCATAGACTCTTCCGCCATTAAGCCTCTTTACTCCTCTGATTACAAGACCGTCCGGTTTCTCGGTTATCCTTGCGCCCAGCTTGCCAAGTTCATTGCAGGTCGTAGAAAGCCTGTCGGATTCCTTTATGCGCAGTCTCGCTCCGTTTACAATATCGGTCACTCCTGAAGCTGCTGATGCAGCTAAAGCGATTGCAGGAACCAGGTCAGGACACTGTGAAACATCGACTGTAACACCAGTGAGCTCCGTTTTGTCAAAGGTTATGCTTTTATCGTCAACAACTGGCTGTGCCCCCATGTTTTTAAGTATATCAACTATGACCTTGTCGCCCTGAAGGGAGTCCATATTCAGTCCCTCTATGGTTACCGGTCCGGACAGCGCACCTATTACGCAGAAAAAAGCAGCCTGTGACCAGTCTCCCTCAACCGTATACGAAGGCATCGCCCGGTAGGATTGGTTTCCTTCTATAATCAGCGTTCTGAAATCATTTTCAGTTACTATATCGATTCCGAAATCCTTAAGAACATTTATAGTCATCTGAATATAGGGCAGTGATTCGATCTTGCCTGTGATTTCAATACGTGATGAGTCTTCAAGGAGGGGTAATGCAAATAAAAGCCCCGAAATGAACTGTGAGCTTATATCTCCCTTAAGACGGTATTCGCCGGGAACCAGTTTGCCAGAAAGGTTTATGGGCATTTTGCCATCAAGATCCGACCAACTGATGCCCTTCTGCTCGAACAGATCTTTGTAAATGTCAAAGGGTCTTTCAACAAGGCGTCCGCTTCCGGTAAAAACAACAGGATCGGGAACCAGTCGTGTTATGGGCATTAAAAAACGGGCAGTCGAACCTGATTCCCTGCAGTCTATATATTTCCCCCTGATTGATATCTGCCCTTCAGATTCGATGACGACCAGCTTTCTGCCTTTATACTTCGGACTGTCTTCGGTGCGAACCTTTGCCCCCAGGACTTCAGCTGCACCCAGTGTCGCTTTTATGTCATCGGAAAGAACTACATTGTCTATCCTGCTTTCACCTTTTGCAAGGGCTGCGCAAATAACGGCTCTGTGAGCCATGCTTTTGGAGGGCTGTGCAAAAACCTTCCCATTAAGGGGTTTAGACCGAATCCTCAAGTATTTCATATACTTTTCTCTCCAGTTCAGCCAGTTTCATATCAAGGAGCTTGCCTTCACCGATCTCTTCAACATATGCGATGGTGATTTTCCCCGACCGGTTCTTTTTGTCCAGCGAAATGGCCCTGACCAGTTCATCCTTGTCGATATCGGGCAAAGCTGAAGGAAGACCGTATTTTATCAACACATCTTTTATTTTTTCTGCCTCACCTTTTTTAGTAAGACCCATTTTCTCGGTCATTTTAGTGATCAATATCATTCCGACCGATACGGCTTCTCCGTGTGACAGTCCGGAATAATTCTGGACCCTTTCGATGGCATGACCTATGGTGTGACCAAAATTCAAAACCTGCCGCACACCATTGTCAAATTCGTCTTCTTCAACTATATTCCGTTTGATCACGCAACTGGTGTAAATAAGAAAATCCATTTTTTCAGACAGGTCGCTTCTGTTGAGATCGCCGTTCGCAAGCTCATTATATAGATCCGCATCCCTTATGAATCCATGCTTCAGAAGCTCAGCCATGCCATTCGAGAACTGTCTGTCGCTCAGGGTGTCCAGAAGCATCGGATCAGTAAATACCGCATCGGGCTGATAAAAAGCGCCTATGAGATTCTTTCCCTGCGGCATGTCGACAGCCACTTTTCCGCCTATGCTGGAATCGACCATGGCCAGAAGTGTAGTAGGGACCTGTATGTAACCCATACCTCTTAAAAATGTGGCTGCAGCCAGACCGGCCATATCTCCGACCACACCGCCGCCAAGGGCAACGATCGCATCGCTTCTGGTAAAACCGTTGTCGGCAAGCTTGTTGTAAATGGACTCAAGGGTGGATAGATCTTTGTTTTTCTCCCCGGCCTCAAAAACGATCGGGAGGATATCAAAGCCTTCTTTTTCAAGATTCTCAGAGAACTCTTTCCCATAAAGAGGGAAAACATTACTGTCGGTGACAATGGCTAGCTTCCTGCCAAAATACTCCCTTCTGAAAATAGTCGGCAGTTCTTTGAAAAGCCCTGTCTCTATCGCTATTTCATAGGTTTTATCTTTGGCAACGACTATTACTTTTTCCATCGATCAAACCTCCAGCTGCTTTTCCTCGATTTCAGCAAGCTTTTTTATTTTCGGGAATATTGAAGAGTAATCCGAAGGGGTGATGGATTGGTCCCCGTCACTCAAAGCGCATTTCGGATTATTGTGAACCTCTATTATGACTCCGTCCGAACCTGCAACCAAAGCCGCCTTGGCCATGGTGCCGACCATCCAGGACTTGCCTGTTCCATGGCTCGGATCCACGATCACAGGCAGATGACTGAGCTTCTTTATCGCAGGGACTGCGCTTAAGTCCAGTGTATTTCTTGTATATGTCTCAAATGTCCTTATGCCGCGTTCGCATAATATGACCTTTTCATTTCCTTCATTCAAAATATACTCTGCAGACATCAGCCATTCTTCCAGAGTGGCCGACAGGCCACGCTTCAGTAAAACAGGCTTATTTGTCCTTCCCAGTTCCCTGAGCAAAACAAAGTTCTGCATGTTGCGTGCTCCGACCTGGATTATATCTACATCTTCGACGAATCTGTCCAGAACATCGGTGGACATGATCTCGGATACGATGGGCAAGCCTGTTTCGGCTCTGGCTGCTTTCAAAAGATCGAGGCCTTCCAGCCCCAGACCCTGAAAACTGTAGGGCGAAGTTCTCGGCTTGTACGCTCCGCCTCTTAAGAAAGATGCGCCGATTTTTTTTAGCTCTTTCGCTATGCTTACTATCTGCTCCTCATTTTCTACCGAGCACGGACCGGCAATGATTACAAAATGGCCTTCTCCGATTTTTCTGCCTCCGACTTCTATTACGGTATCATCCGGATGGAACATTCGATTGGCTTTTTTGAACGGTTCTGTTACCTTTAAGACATTGAGGACGATATCATAGGATGAGAACACAAGCCGGTCAACCTTGGTGGTATCACCGACAAGACCGACTATGGTCGTATCAACACCTACTGAAATATGAACATCCAGTCCCATTGACCTGATGCGTCCAAGGAGCTCATCAAGCTGCTCCTTTGGTGCGCCGGGCTTTAATACAAGAATCATATATTTCATCTCCTACCATACTACAAATTATACACAAAAACAGCCATATTAAGCAAAGAACTCGTTATAAATGCATTTGATGGCCTTTTCAACATCATCCTCACAAACGCCGAACATAATGCTCACTTCCGATGATCCCTGATTTACCATCCTTATATTAATACCGTTCTCGGAAAGAGCTTTTGTTATACGGCTGAGGATACCTACCGTACGTTTCATCCCTTCTCCTACTACCATTACAAGGCCAAGGTCATATTCGAGGGACACGCTGTCCACCTTGAGTTCTTTTGCGATCCTCTCCATTATATTGCTTTTTTTCTCATTATCGAGATACTTTTTGCGAATGATGATAGAGATATCGTCAATACCTGAAGGCATATGTTCGAAAGGAACGAACTCCTCTTCAAGGATCTGCAGCACCTTACGGCCGAAACCGATTTCCCTGTTCATCATGTATTTATGAATATTTATTGAGCAGAAACCTTTATCACCGGCAATTCCTGCTACAGGGCTTCCGTTGTTCTCCCTTGAGGGTGTTATCATGGTACCCGGTGATGCAGGGTTGTTGGTATTTCTTATATTGACAGGGACTCCCCTCTGGTAAACTGGCTCAAGGGTCTCCTCATGCAGCACCGAAAAACCGGCATACGACAGCTCGCGCATCTCACGGTATGTCAGCACTGAAATAGGCTTTGGATTCTGTACGATTTTGGGGCTTGATACAAATACCGAGTCCACATCTGTAAAGTTCTCATAAACATCTGCTTCGAGGGCTGCTGCCAGGATCGATCCGGTTATGTCTGAGCCGCCTCTCGGGAATGTTACGACCTCACCAGATAATGAATAGCCAAAGAATCCCGGGAAGATGATTATGCCTTCCATATCCTTTATCTTTGCCAGATTTTTAAAGGACTGAGGCAGTACCCTGGCATTGCCGTATTCATCGCTGAGAAACAGCCCTGCATCCTTTGGATTAAGATATTGGGCATTATAACCCAATTTTCTGAGATAGCATGCTGTCAGTCGTGCAGCATTATCCTCGCCTGCTGCTTTCATGCGATCCATGAACTTCTCGGGCGAATCATACGGAAGAGAGATCCTTGTATAGAGATTGTTTTCTATATCGGTAACTATCTGATGTCCCAAATCAAGTTCATCAGCGATCCCGGCAAAACGTCCTGTTATTTCATCCAGTACTGTTTTATAATCCCCGTTTGCAAGGTATTTGCCTGCGCAGTCAATCAGCATGTCTGTCACTTTTGTATCCGAATCGAACCGTTTACCGGGCGCAGATACTACCACAACACGTCTTTCAGGATCACCGGAGATTATCGAGCAAACCTTTTTGATCTGTTCTCCGTTTGCCATCGATGTTCCGCCAAATTTACATACCTTCATCTTTACAGCCTCCAGAATATATGGGTAAATAACAATCTGTTTAATAATATAATGAATATAATAAAATTGCCACTATATCGCACCACCGTGCTGCTGGTTGTGGCAAATCATAACGATCCCATATAATTAAAAAGGTAAAGAGCTTCCTCTTTACCTTCCAATTTTATAGTGTACCATAATAGTTGTCAACAATCAGCCTACCAATTTTTTCGTTTCTTTGGCAATAGCAAGCTCTTCATTCGTCGGTATCACAAGTACTCTTACCTTTGAATCCTCGGTACTTATATCCATTTCCGCACCTCTTACCAGGTTTTTCTCTTCATTTATCGATGCGCCCATAAATCCAAGACCTTCGCAAACCATTTTTCTGATTTTTGGATTGTTTTCTCCTATACCGGCAGTAAATACGATAGCATCTATGCCGCCCATAGCGCAGGCATATGCCCCTATGAATTTCTTGACCTGGTAGGAGAAAACCTCAAGTGCCAGAGCTGCTCTTTCATTGCCTTGATCAACTGCATCATCAAGGTCCCTGAAATCACTGCTGACACCTGAAATGGCCAGAACACCTGATTTTTTGTTCATGATGGCGTCCATTTCTTCGGCACTTAAGCCTTCTTTATTCATAAGGAATGTCACAACAGCAGGATCTATTGTGCCGCAGCGGGTACCCATAGCCAGTCCGTCCAAAGGAGTAAAGCCCATTGACGTATCAATGACTTTGCCGCAATCCACAGCGGCTATACTCGATCCGTTCCCTAAATGACATGTAACTATTTTCAGCTTGTCATAAGGCTTGCCAAGAATCTGGGCAGCCCTTTCAGCTACATATTTATGGCTCGTCCCGTGGAAACCGTACTTGCGGAGCTTGTATTTTTTGTAATACTCATATGGAAGAGCATATATATAAGCCTTTTGGGGCATTGTCTGGTGAAAAGCCGTGTCGAATACGGCTACCTGAGGAACACCGTTCATGATCTGCTGGCAGGCTCTGATCCCTGTTATGTTGGGAGGATTATGGAGCGGAGCAAGCTCAACACATTCCTCGATGGCCTGCATTACTTCATCATCGATGATGACTGATTTGAAAAACTTTTCTCCGCCATGTACCACTCTGTGACCAACGGCTTTGATTTCATCAAGTGATTTTATTACACCCCACTCTTCATGCGTGAGAACTTTTATAAGCGATGCGATAGCATCTTTATGGTCTGCCATGGTGATTTCCTTTTCGACAGATCTTCCGTCATAGGTCTTATGCTTTATGAGAGAACCTGGTATACCAATTCTGTCACAAAGCCCTTTTGCCAGGACCGTTTCATCGGTCATATCGATCAGCTGGTATTTCAAAGACGAACTTCCTGCATTAACAACCAGAATCTTCATGATTTTCCCCCCGTATTTCTTATGCTTGAGCCTGAACTGCCGTAATCGCGACCACTCCGACTATATCCTCGGCCGAACAGCCTCTTGACAAATCGTTGACAGGTTTTGCGATACCCTGTGTTATCGGTCCGTATGCTTCAGCTTTGGCCAGTCTCTGTGTCAGTTTATATGATATATTGCCGGCATTCAGATCAGGGAATACAAGAACATTTGCCTGTCCCTGGAGCGGGCTATCCGGAGCCTTGGACCTGGCAACCTCGGGAACGATTGCTGCATCAACCTGTAATTCACCGTCGATCAATAATTCCGGAGCTTTTTCCTTTGCAAGCTTAGTTGCAGTAATCACCTTTTCTGTCAGCTCGCTCTTTGCGCTGCCATAGCTGGAATATGAAAGCATTGCTACCTTCGGCTCAGCCTCTACCAGCTGTTTGAAGGTAGCAGCAGAGCAAACGGCGATTTCAGAAAGCTCTTCTGCATTGGGGTTCTCAACAAGACCGCTGTCGGCATAAAGGAATGTCCCGTTATGTCCATATTCGCAGTCCGGAACGCACATGATAAAGAATGCTGAAACAAGCTTTACATTTTGTGCGGTTTTTAAGATCTGCAGAGCTGGTCTGAGAGTATTGGCAGTAGAGTTTATGGCACCTGCCACCATACCGTCGGCATGACCCTTTTTCACCATCATGACTCCCCAGTAAAGCGGGTTCTTCATCGTCTCCCTTGCTTGCTCAAGTGTAATGCCCTTGCTCTTGCGAAGCTCATAGAAGGTATTTACATAATCATCTATTTTATCCGAAGTCAGCGGGTTCACTATCTCAGCGCCGCTGATATCCAGATCTCCCTTCAGTTCGTTAATTTTCTCTTCATCCCCCACCAGTACGATATTCGCAAAACCTTTTTGCAGTATAATCGAGGCTGCTTTGATAGTTCTGATATCCGTGCTCTCAGGCAGAACTATCGTCTTTTTATCCTCCCCCGCGCGCTGAATTATTCTTTCCAGGAATTTGCTCATGTTAAGAATGCTCCTTTCGATTGTGTAAGTTCAGTCTGTTATAAAACCAGTGCAGATTTGTGGCTGCAATATATTCGATGCCATAAAGATTATAATACAAATGTTTTTTGTATACAAGACAAAGCATCAATATTAATAGAAAAAGGATAGAAATATTTCTATCCTTTTCTTATCAATAATTTTCAGCTCTTTTTGCAATTAATTCCTTTAGTCTGTCTATATTTTTCCCTGCAATGGTCTTTATTGATGCAGTCAACTGATTGAAAAGTTCCTTGATCTGATCGGTCTCCACATACCGCTTTATTTTCATGGTGGTGGTTTTTATCAGTTCTTCAAAACCATAGACATAATATCTGATAGCCTTATAAGCAGGCATAAGCTTGTTGATTTCCTTTATGGCATTGTCAAGAAGTCTTTTTATGGCATTTTCATCCTCGGGAGAGCTTACTACGGTCGTGATCGCATCTTTATCCAAAACTATTTTTGCACAAATCTCAACCGTCCCGTCCTCGGCGGTCTCTCCCCAGACAAGGGATTCTTTGACATAGTTCAGCTTATTGATATGGTTTTCAAGCTCTTCAGGGAAAACCTTTTTCCCGTTCTTAAGGACGATCATGGTCTTTACACGGCCGGTGACACGGATAAGACCTTTTTTATCTATATATCCAAGATCTCCGGTACGGAACCAGCCATCCTGTAGCACTTCCCTGGTAGCCTCCTCGTTCTTCCAGTAACCCAGCATCACGTTGTTGCCCTGAACGACCAGTTCTCCGACTCCGTTGCTGTCAGGATTAGCAATTGCGATCTTCACTCCGGGCAGCGGATTTCCGCAAGTTCCGATCTTGCGTACTTTGTCGTTGCCCCCTGCGACAACGGGAGAGGTCTCGGTAAGTCCATATCCCTGATAAACTCTTACTCCGATATTCTCATAAAACCTGACGGTCTCCGGTTCCATGGCGGCTCCGCCGGTCACTATGACCCTGAGTTTTCCTCCAAAAGGCTCCAGAAGCTTCCTGAAGAGCTTTCTTCTCAGATCGAGCCCGGCAAACCTCAGAACGTTCGCAAAGTTCATCAAAGCCCTGACCTTCTTTTCAAGTCCCTTCTTCTTTAATTCATCTTTGATTCGTCCCATAAACTTGTCATAAATAAGGGGGACGCCTACAAGGCAGTCAGGTTTGTACTCGGTAAGATTTTTGGCAAGATATTTGAGCCCGTCGCAAATGGAAATGGTCATTCCCAAATACAGCGGGAATAAAAGACCTGCGGTATTTTCAAACGTATGATGCAATGGAAGCACTGAAAGCACCGATTCTCCCGGTTCAAAGTGAACGACTCCGCCAAGGCTCATAACGTTGGAGCATATGTTTTTATGACTGAGCATAACTGCTTTTGAGCTTGCCGACGTACCCGAAGTGAACAGCAATACGCTTAATGCTTCGGGATCAGGCTCAGCCTCAAGATATTCCCTGTATCCGGAATCTATCAGTTCCTCACCTGTTTTTAAAAGCTCATAAAATGAACGGAACCTAGGGTCCTTAAAATCTTCGTTTTCAGGGTTCATGCATATGAAAGCTCTCAGCCTTGCATTCTTTGCGGCAATTTTCTCTACAGTTGACTGAAACGAGTCAGAGTAGAATAAAACGTCAACTTCTCCTCTCTCCAGCATCGATTCGATCTCATTGGGGGGCAGCAGCTTGTCGAGTGGAACTGCAATGCCGACACCATTTACTGTGGCTAAATATGATACGACCCACTCATACCTGTTCTCACCGATTATCGCCGCACGGCAGTTTTTAAGGCCGATGTTCAGAAGCGCACTTCCAAGACTGTCAACATCCCGGACAAATTCCCTGTATGTCTTGTTTATGGTCTCAAGACCGGGTTTATGCCGAAATCTGAACGCAATGCTGTCAGAATACTTTGATTCGCATTTTTCAAGCATGTCCTTAAGAGTAATTATCTCCTGGACATGATAATATGCTTTTCCTTCTGTTATATTTATAAGCTTCAGATTATCATTCATTCTATCATTCATTAACAAGGTCTCTCCTTGAAGATTTTTCAAATTGATTATTATTTATATCATAACACCCATAATTTAAAATGTATATAATTATAATGACAATTAACAGAACAAAATATTTCATATCCCCAGTAATATTATTCGCAGGGGCACATAGCGCTTTATACCTATTTCCTTAAGTATTTTTCTTTTCAATGTTTTATATGTTTTTCTCACCATATCCGCTTCGCTGTCAGTCACGCTTTTATTGCCGTACCTGACTTTTATGAATATGGTCGTTATTGCAGCAAACGAAGGAGACAAATCAAAATAACTGTCGATCCTTGCCGCAAACTCCCTTGGAGCTTCCCCGGGCAGCAATCTGTAATCCGCAAGCGACAGCCAGTTTATCATGCGGTTGTAGCGGATCAATACGCTTTTCTCTTTCTTTGCCCTTCCGATCCGGATCTCTCCGGCCAATACTATGCAAAGGTTTATAAATATGCATCCTATGGCGATTCCGCCCAGGATGATGCATATCAGGATCAGATGATTGTTCTTTTCGGTATCCTGTACAGGAGTCAGATCGACAGGAACCGATTGTCCTGAGCTCTGGCTTTGTCTGTAATGCTCGATCATATCCAGATAAGACAAGCTCGTACCTGCAGGGAATGACTGGGAAACCGTCTTGTAATCCATGGTTCCGGCATAAATCGTGGTCGGCTCGAAAACAAGCCATCCGAAACCTTCGAAATATACCTCCACCCACGCATGGGCATTGTTGTTGGTCACAGTATATACGTTATCTGCAGTATGTTCCGGGGGCAGAACATATCCTTCAACGTATCTGGCCGGAATACCCAGGGTTCTCAGCATCACTGCCATTGATGTTGCATAATATGTGCAATAGCCTTCTTTCTTATCGAAAAGGAAATAGTCAATAAAATCCCTGTCCACCGGGACATAATCGGGAGTCAATGTGTATGCATGGTTCTCCCTAAGATATTTTTCTATGGCTGTTGTTTTTTCATATCTGGTTTTAAGGTCCTGTGTTATCTCCCTGGCCAGTTCTCCTATTCTTGGCGGCAGATCATTCGGCAATGATGTGTAGATGCCATAAACTTCCTTTGAATTCTTATTAAGAGCTTCTATCCTCTCGATCCTTTGAGAAAGCAGTTCCAGTTCGGCAAGTGTTTTATCATCATCCTGAGGCTCGTTTTCTCTTAGATTTATCAAATATTCCTGCTCAATTTCTAATCGCTTGTTCCACAGGATCCTGAGAGCGTTGTCATATAAATTATCACTGTAATTAAGGGCTTTTTTAAGCAATGTTTCCCCGTACATGGGCTGTATATATGATAAATGGTAACGGTCACCTCTCCTTAGCCTTCTGTCACTTAGTATTATGCCGCCGTCAAGCTCATAAACCGGCATTGTTTTGTTGTTGTCCAGCAATATCGGCATAATTGGCTTGAGAGGAAGGAAAATATTGTTTGTTATCATGTTCCTGATCTCGATATCGATAGAATAAGAGGGAAACAGCAGCATATCTAGTTCGCCGTTTGAAAGGCTCTTCAGGAATTCCATATCGTCTTCCGTCTCATACGGGAACAATTCATCGACAGGTATGTCTTTCCAGCCTTTGCGGGTCTCATTGACATCAGTGTCATTAACATTCTGGGCAAGCGAATTGGATCTTGTCCATGTGCTGTCGTCATACCAGTAATATACCGCGCCCCTTAAGTATGTCCTGTTCTTCGTTTTCACTTTGAAAACTTCAATGTTGCTTGGGTTTACGGGCCCTCCCAGACGCCTTGTTTTTTCATTACTGAATCCTACCGACGAAAGGCTGAAATTTTCAAGCTCGATATAGTTGAATCGTTGTTCGAAATAGGTAATGACATTGTTTATCCTGTCGTCCAGCCATGGCCATTGTATGGGATAATCGCTCTTGGGTATGAAAAAAGCGATCATTACAGGGATCATAACGACTGGTGCGGTGTAAAGCAGCATATTCCCCAGCGGCAGATCATCATGGACCAGGCCGAGCTTCGATTTTTGCCTGTATACCTTGCCGATATAGGTCAAAATCGTGAGGATCATGAATATAACGATTAAAAGCCTGTTTTCGATCAAAGTCATGAACCATGCAAAAATAAAAACAGCAAAAACTACACCGCTGAGAACATAAAAGCTGTTGTGCCTGTTCAATAAAAACAGCACTGCAACAGAAGCCACAAGTGTTATGACCGCCAGTGAGACTTCATCATAGTGGGATGTATCGAAGTCCACCGGCAACCCGACCGAAATTCTCTGCCACTGTCTGAAGATACCTTCGAACTCATTCAATATGGCTTCTGTTATCGATTCATTTAGCAAGCATAAAACTGCAGTAAATATGATAGCAGTTATCAGGAATATCAATACGACTTTGAATGCGGTACGGGATAAAGAGACAAGGTAGACAGCGCCGAATGCCAGCAGTGAAAAAGCAAAGACCTTCAAAAGCAAAAGTCCGCCATAAATGACAGTACCCATCAGACCGGAGATGACTACGGTATAGAATAATCCCAATATAAACCCGGAAACACCACCAAGTTTATGCTTCAACAGCTTCTGCTCCTTCCGCTGTAAATATATCTTCAGCCGCATTTTCATCCGAAGGCATTATCGAAGGCACCAGCCTGTATGCATCTATATCGCTTCTAGCCAGAACATCGGAAATGTCACGCCATTTGGGATCATCAAAGTCGATACCTTCATACTGTACGAAGTACAGTTGGATATCAAAACCTCTGTTTTTCAGCTTGAGAAGCTTTTCCACAATATCCGCGTTCAGCTTTACCGTGAAAACAAATAACAGATCGCCATGCTGCTCATTTTCTATGAAATAATCAAGAGTTTGGATGAAGCTGTAATCCTGGTTGAACTTTACCTCGGACAAAACATTGTATAAATTCTGAAAATCCAGTGGAGAATCGGCTCTTATCGTTTGCGGTCCGCTTTTGTAAAAGCATAGTTTCAGCGAGATATTGCGATTAAGATGATGGTTTATGGTGGAAACGATCTCCTCGATCAGGCAGTCTTCCCTAAAAAGCGCCTGCTCGTCAAGAACATCATGTTTATACAGATCCAGAATGAACATGGAATCTTTGTTCTGTTCATTTCTTGTTTCTCTGACCATGTATTTGTTAAGCTTGGAGGACAACTTCCAGTGTATTTTCCTGTAACTGTCTCCGTATGCATAATCCCGTATGTTTACAAGCTCATCGTTGCCTGTTTCGATATGTTCCCTGGTCCTGGAGCCTTCGGTGATTCTAGAAACAGGATCGCCCAGTGAGTGTATTTCGACGATCCTGGGCCTTACCAGGATGCTTTTTCTTTCGATAGGATATATGGTAAAAGTGAATAATCCCAACAGATCGCTAAGTTCAATGGAGCTTACCCCAATGTCATAAAGCCCCCTGTAGTATAATGGCATGTCATAATCAAAACTTAAATTTGAAAAAGGAGGCAATGACAATCTCATGCTCTTCATCTTCTTGCATATTACCTGGCCTTCTATAAACATGTTTACTGTGATATACGGGATATATAAAAACGAAGGGTTCTCAAGGTGCAGCCTGTATTTTGCGCACGATCCCTTGGTAAAGATCCTTCCGTTCAACTGCTGACTGACCTTAAGCTGAACATATATAACAACAAGATGTAATAACGATATTACAGGGAGTATAACCGAAAGGTATAACAGCATGAACGGGAAAAAGCCGCCGAAAAAGTAGGCATATACAAGACATGTCAGCACTATGAGACAGTACCTTGTGATATTTGACTTCCTGTTTATTCTTTCCCTATCTGAAATGGAAAAACTCTTTATCTTCATCCGGATATTTTCCTTGATCCTATACTTTGGCTTTTACAGGAATGATCTGGCGTTTAACTATTTCATGAATGATATTTTCATTGGTTATCCGCTTTATTTTTGCCTCCTGTTTGAGAATAAGCCTGTGGCTAAGTACCGGTACCGCGAGATCTCTGATGTCTTCAGGCACGACATAATCTCTTCCGTCATATGCAGCCGCCGCCTGAGCTGCCCTGAACAGGCTTATGGACGCCCTGGGACTGCATCCCAGAGCCACATGCTCATGCCGTCTCGTCGCGGAAATCAGATCGACTATGTATGATGCGAGGCTTTCATCCACCCTGACATCCTTAACAAACGTCTGAAGCTCATTCAGTTCATCCGATGTTGCCACCGGTTCCAGCTGCCGGAGCGGGTTGCTCTTCTGGAACCTGAAGAGGATGCTTGCTTCTTCTGCTTTTGTCGGGTAACCTATCGATATCTTCATCAGAAAACGGTCCAGCTGTGCTTCGGGCAGCGGATAAGTACCCATGTATTCTACAGGGTTCTGTGTCGCGATTACCATAAAAGGCTTCGGAAGCTTGTATGTCTTGCCGTCTACTGTAACCTGCTTCTCCTCCATGGCCTCCAGCATGCTTGCCTGTGTTTTGGGTGAAGTCCTGTTTATTTCATCAGCCAGAATGATATTGCTCATTATGTTGCCGCTTCTGTATTCAAAATCGTTTATTTTTGGATTAAAAACAGTAAATCCTGTGATATCTGAGGGCAGGATATCAGGTGTAAATTGAATACGGTTGAAGGAAAGCCCCACAGACTTTGCCATTGCATAGGCCATTGTAGTTTTGCCTATTCCCGGTACATCTTCCAGAAGAATGTGCCCTTCTGCAGCCAGGGCAATTACCATAAGCTTGCAGGCCATTTCTTTGCCCACAATGATCTTTGACATATTGTCTACGATTTTTTTCATTATGTTTTTGCTGTCACTCATAAACACACCTTAACACCGCCTGTGCCCGGAACTTCAGGATTAAATATCCATCCTTGCATATAGCTCAGACAACAGGCCTGCAGACCGTCTTACAGCCTGCCTGGTCCCTTTCACGTTTATTTTGATACTTCTGCCAGCACTCCATATAAATCGTATATTTATATTCTATCAGTTCCATATATTAAGGTGAAGTAATAATTTTGCTTTTTCTGTCATTATTTATGCCCTGGTGTAATTATAAATAATTTTACGCATCATCGTATAAAGGCGAAACATCAAACACTAAGTTCAATCACCGTAAACTCTCCCATACTTCCACGAAATTTTTTAAAAAGAGTCTTGTCTCTCCGCCAATTTTCATGTATACTAGTCTATGCGCTGATTCGTGCGAAAGTGGTGGAATTGGCAGACTCGCTAGATTCAGGTTCTAGTGTGCGCAAGCACGTGCGGGTTCAAATCCCGCCTTTCGCACCAAGGCTCCCGGAAAGATTCCGGGAGCCTTTTCATTTACCAAATCTGTTTCTGCAGCCAATACAGCAGAAGGACCGCCCTTATATCAAACCTTGTCAATTTTTTACCCACAGCACTTTTTATACTTTTCTCCGCTTCCGCATGGACATTTATCATTTCGTCCTGCTTTCTCCGAAGAATCCTCCAGATCCAGTTCACTGATATGGGAGCTCAGGCTGTTTGTAACAGCATATTTAGTTCTCCTGACATAGTAAACGAGAAAGTAGAAATTAAGCAGGCTCAAAAACATATTCAAAGTATTGTAGCAAAGCTCTGCCAGAAACATTGACTGCTCACGCCTGTCATTCAAATTCCCCGATGTGTTGTATATTATTTCCTGAGTTGATCCTCTGAACTCATAATCATTATGGCCGAATGCATTTCTTATGTTGCTTTCCATGCTGTCCTTGAACGTGCAGTCAAAGAATTCATTACTGTTAATAAACTTCTTTTTATTACCTTTTGAAAGTGAAATAAAGTTACTGAAATCAGATATCTTTCTCGGATTACTGACCATTATCCTGTAATCATTTCTATGCATGAGGTTATTCAGTGCAATAACCAAAGACAACATTTCTGTCAGTGTTTCATACAGATCAATATAAAAAGATTTTATATCTTCGATGGACAATGTGGTTATGCCATACCCGCAAAGCATACTGTTTATATCGCCATCATAAAATTTAAGTCCGAAAATAGGTATCAAATAAGGGAAAACATTTACAAAATCGTTGAACAGTGAATTGAATTTCTTATCAAAATTATAAAGCAAATTGCTGTCTGAAAAAAAGCTGAACAGCTCTTCAAAGCCTTCGGCATTCGTGTTTTTTATAAGGCTGAGGCCATATCTCATTTTTTTCTTATATTCGGTATTATCATGTACAGGACTGAAGATCCGGTTATTGACTTTATATACAAACTGATAAGCATTATTGGAACCGATCAGGCAGTTTTCATTCTTAAAATAACTGTTCAGTTCCTTGATCGTCAAATCTTCTTTCCTGTTGACCCACAGATCATTAATCCTCTGTACCAGTTGCTATTTATCTGTTATCTCATTCCAGAAGACATGAGTACTGACTTGAAACATTTTATAGTTTTCAAAGCCAAACAGAGAAATATTCCTCATGAAGGGCGAAAAATCAGGTATATCTTCGGGTGTCGCAATTTATTCGTATCGGATGCCCGTTAAACCATCCGACCTGAATTCTTGCCATCGTGATCTTGTCGCAGACATCACATTTTAACAGTTTTCTGACAACCATCGCTGCTTACCTCATAAGACAAATTACTTGTAATTCCATTGAATGACGTTAACATACAACAAACGACCGGTCATTGCCGGTCGCATAAGTATTCTGAACCAGCCGTACTTAAATGTAAGATATCAATCTATGAAGACTGCCGAGTACCAGTTGGTGGTTTCAGACATGTCCTTCAATGTATCTATGGGAAGGCCGAACTGCCTGACCGTTTTGAACACGTCTATGCCTACGCTGTGAAATGCAGGCCTTGCTTTTTTGGGATTTGCACATCTTGCTCCCGAAAATCCGGTACACTTTTCGCAGCAGGCACAGTCGCTCATGGAAAAAGCAAAATAATATCCGTCCAGAAAGGCTTGCCGCTCTATTTCGAAGGATACATCCTGGGATATTTTCTTATCGGTTGAATGAATAATGATCCCGCGTTTATATTTTCTCAGGACGTTTTCATACTCCCATGGCATCAATGAACCTTTTCTGGATGGGCATGTATGTCCGAAACCCCAGTCGGAACAGCCAAACATGCATTTAAGGATAGTCCTTGGATCGAATGCGATCTGATCGGTGGTAAATTCTACAGCATGGTCAGCGCCAAGCTCCAGAGCCATTTTTATGTACTTGTCCAGATCCATAATTTCCTCCATTAAAACGGGCGCGCAGTGCGCGCCCTTGATTTTATTAGTGATATTACGATTCTTCACTCCACTGCGCTCCGTTAAGAATGACACAGGTGTAACACTCGCTTGCTCAGAATGGCAAAGGATATATCCATCCGCCCGATCAGAATGACTGAATATCCCTCAGGGTGACATTCTGATCAAGGGCTTATACTCTCGATTATATTGACAACAGCGTCGTGCAGGAATTCTCCTTCCTGCAATTCGACCAGGCAGAAGAAGAAGAAGCCTGCCAAAGCAAGCAAAATCATTATAACCGTTGGAAGCGCTTTCAGTTTTTTCATTGTGAGCTTCAGGCTCAATGTGTATATAAGTGCGGCGATTGAAGCAGTAAAGAGCGCTATTCTCTGTGCGTCCTCGGTGAATCTCGGATAATCATAATTGGGTGAGATTAGTAGGAAATACGCCCATACACCTACCGCCACAAACAGGATAAACCACACGATGGTAAAAATCCATGGAAATTTCTTCTTGACCGAGCCATCCTGAGGCTGGGCTGAATTGATATGTACTGCCTGAGGATAGTATTGCGTCTGATGTTGCGGCTGCATTACCTGTTGCGGTTTTGGCTGCACTGTTGGCTGAGGTTGTACCATCGGCTGTGGTTGCTGAGCCGGTTGAGGCTGTGGTGCCGGCTGCGGCTGTGTTGTCGGTTGCGGTTGTATGACCGGTTGAGGCTGAACTGCCGGCTGAGGTTGCTCCGGTTCGGTGATCTTATCAGCTTGTCCGCTTTCTGCAGCGGGAGATCCTTCTGTTACCGGTTCGCTTTTATCTGTCTGTTCTTCATCTATGGTGGGCATATTCTCTTCACTGACCTGAGCATTTACAGGTTCCTCTGTTTTCTCAGGAGCAGGAACGGGCTCAGGCATCAGTTCAGGCTGTTTTTGACCGCATTTGGAACAAAACATCGCAGAAACGGAAAGTTTGTAGCCACAGGAATCACAAAATTTGAAATCGCTCATGGTAAACCTCCTCCAATATTATTGGTACGCTAAAAAAATTGTATCACTTTATGCAGCCTTAATTCAACCAATATTTCCCTGCCTGCGCTTATCTTGCTCCGGGATCGTAAGGTATGCCTTCGGCCTTCGGCGCTCTTGAATGCTTCGATGTAAAAGCAAGAACGATCATGGTAACGATGTACGGAAGCATTTTATAGAAGGTATTGTTGATCCCCAGATTGTGCAGGAACGGTATGAGCGCAATAGAATAAGCCAGCGTTCTTAAAAACGCGAAGAAAAGCGCTGCCAGCAGAATCTTGCCCGGACGCCACTGACCGAATATCATTACTGCCAGAGCAAGGAATCCGAAGCCCGCAACTCCTGTGTGGCCGTTTGTGTTTCCATCCATAACTCCGACGGCATAGAAGAATCCTCCGATACCGCCCAGTATTCCTGATATGCTTACGCCCGCATATCTCATCTTGTGAACATTTATACCGACGGAATCAGCTGCGTGCGGATGCTCACCGCAGGCTCTGAGACGCAAACCGAACTTGGTCTTGTAAAGCAGGATGGTCGATATTATATACAGCAAGATCCCAATATAGACCGTTATATATGTGTTCTGGAAGAACAGCTTGCCCAATACAGGTATCTCGCTTAACCCCGGGATCTTGTTAAGATAAAAAGATACATTCGTTGTAACGCCGTCGCTGTTGAAGTACATCTTTGAAAACAGCAGTATCACTGCCGGAATAAGCATGTTCAGAGCTGTCCCGGAGATGGTCTGGTCTGATTTCATGTTTATTGCCGCAAAAGACAAAAGCAAGGAATACAGGAATCCTGAAACAGCTGCGACCAGCATTGCAAGTATCAGAATCAGCTGCGCGTCAATACCTGATCCCTGGATAAAATAAACGAACAGACAGCCAAAATACGCACCAAAAAGCATGATACCTTCAAGAGCAATATTGATTACACCGCTGCGTTCGCTGAACATACCGCCCAAAGCAACCAAAAGCAACGGTATGGCAACCGGAAGCGTATTTTGAATCAAATAATAGAAAGTATCCATTTGTCACGCCTCCTCTCTTCCTGTTTCTTCAACAGGCATATCTGATTCGGTAGTAGCTACCTGCGATTCTGTTGCAGGATCATCTGATTCCGGAGTGATTTCATTTGATTCTTCTACCGGATCACCAGATCCCGGAGCAATATCCTCTGTATCAATATGTTTTACCTTTCGGTTCTTGAAAAATCTTGCGATAGCCAGGCTCATCAGCATTGCAAATGCCGAGAAGTAAATTATGACCGCTATGACGATATCGATGATCTCCGGTTTATATCCGAACAGGCTTGCAAGAGTACCTCCGCGCTGGATATATGATATAAATATACCCGAGAAAATGATCCCTATGGGGTTTGAACTTCCCAGGAGCGCAACCGCGATACCGTTGAAACCATTTGCAGCGATCACGTTGATCGGCTCATATGTCATGCTGCTGCCCGGGATAGTCGTAGGGGCCAGGATATAGAATGCACCGCCGAGTCCGGCCAGACCTCCTGCGATCACCATTGTAAGTATGATGTTCCGTTTGCCGTTCATTCCGGCATATATACTTGCATGCTTGTTATATCCTGTGGCTTTGAGCTCATATCCGAAAATTGTCTTCTGAAGAATGATGAAAAGGATTATTGCTATAATAATCGCAATGATGAATGATATATTTGCGCTTGTATTCTGAATGCCAAGTGAAGGGATCTGAGCACTTGCCGGGAGATATGCCGTCCTGGCTTTTGTTGATACGTACATGGTGGCATTTCCTGATATGAGCATGTCCACCAGATACATTCCTATATAATTGAACATTATCGATGTGATAACTTCGTTCACGTTGAGGAGGGCTTTGAAGAACCCCGGTATGAACCCCCATATCATGCCACCTGCCAGACCTGCCAGAATGCAGAGTATCCAGTGTACTCCTTCAGGCGGCTTCCACATGAAACCTACATAAAGGGCAAAATACATACCCATCGTATATTGCCCCGAAGCTCCTATATTAAACAGGCCCATTTTAAAAGCGAAGCCCACTGCAAGACCTGTCATGATAATAGGAGTGGCATAATAAAATACATCGCCCAGCCTGCTCAAACCACCCAGAAGCAGCATCTGGAAACCTGACAGCGAGTTCTCAGGGCTTGCCACTATCATGACGATAAATCCAAAAATAAGCCCCAGACCGATGGCAAGCAATGCTGATGTAAATGATGAAAAGCCTTTGCTTTTCGTTATATTCTTTATGTTCAGCCGCATCTTAATTCTCCTTTACCACGTTACGCTTTGCGCCAGACATGTAAAGTCCGAGCTCCTGTACTGTAGTTTTCTTGGGATCCAGTTCGCCAACTATTTCACCCTCGTACATTACCAGAATGCGGTCACTGACATTCATGACCTCATCCAGTTCGAATGATACGAGCAAAACAGCCTTGCCCGCATCCCGCGTTGCCACAAGCTGTTTATGGATATATTCGATCGCGCCTATATCGAGACCGCGTGTCGGCTGTACAGCGACCAAAAGTTCATGCTTTTTATCGATTTCGCGCGCGATTATAGCCTTTTGCTGATTACCGCCCGACATGCTGCGTACAACAGTCACAGGACCCTGCGCGCTTCGCACGTCATACTGATCTATCAGTCTCTCAGCATATTCCCTTACGTTGCGGCTTCTTATGAACCCCTTGTTCTGAAATTCCGGTTCCCAGTAACGCTGCAGCACCATATTCTCCTCAAGGGTATAATCAAGAACAAGGCCATGCTTATGTCTGTCCTCAGGTATATGGCTCATTCCTGCCTTGGAACGGGTGCGGATATTAGCTTTTGTAATATTCCTGCCGCATAAGGTTATAGTGCCACCGCTCGGCTTTTCGAGACCGGTAAGAGCTGAAATGAACTCGGTCTGGCCATTACCGTCGATACCTGCGATACAAACGATCTCTCCTGCTCTTACATCGAAGGAAACATTGTTTACAGCATTTTTTTTATGATGTTTTGAAGGCACCGTAAGATTTCTGACTGAAAGAACCACATCTCCGGCTTCGATATCCTTTTTCTCGACTTCGAAGCTGACATCCCTTCCCACCATCATTCTGGATAGCTCTTCCTTGGTGGTGTCCTTTATGTCGACTGTGCCTACGCACTTGCCCTTCCATAATACAGTGCAGCGGTCTGCGACAGCCATGATCTCATTCAGCTTATGTGTAATGAACAAAATGGACTTTCCTTCATTCTTGAATCCTCTCATGATATCCATCAGTTCATCGATTTCCTGTGGCGTAAGTACTGCTGTCGGCTCGTCAAAAATGAGGATCTCATTGTCACGGAAGAGCATTTTCAATATTTCAACACGCTGTTGCATCCCCACTGATATTTTTTCGATCAGCGCGTCGGGATTAACTTTAAGTCCGTATTTTTCACTAAGCTCCAATACTTTCTCCCTGGCTTCCTTCATTTTGAGGAAACCCAGCTTGTTCGGCTCAACACCAAGAATAATATTCTCAAGGACGGTGAAAACTTCGACCAGTTTGAAATGCTGGTGGACCATCCCGATTCCTAAAGCATTGGCGTCATTCGGATTGCTGATCTTGACTGTTTTGCCGTTTTTCCTTATTTCTCCCTTATCTGCCTGATACAATCCGAAAAGTATACTCATCAAAGTCGATTTACCTGCTCCGTTTTCACCGAGAAGAGCATGTATCTCACCTTTTCTTAAACGCAGAGTTATATTATCATTTGCTATAATACCCGGGAACTCTTTTGTTATATTGAGCATTTCGATAATATAATCACTCATAAATACCTCTTTCAATCAAGGCATCAGCCTGTTAATCGATATCAGCAGCTAGCTGCCTGTCTTATTATTTTTGTTTAATAAAGGGGAAAGCAATTTGCCTTCCCCTTTTTAATTTCAATACCTGCACCAGGTATTCAGTAAGCCAGTAGTTATGCTTTATCTGGTTGTAACAGAAACCTTCTTGAGATTAAGACCATTGGTCAGCTCGTCAGCAGTTGCATAACCGTTGGGATCTGCAACCTCGATCGAACGGATAGGATCTATCGAACCATCAACAAGCTTTTTATAAACAGCATCATAATCAGCCTTTGTAAACTTGCTGAATCTGTCGAACGCATTTCCTTTAGCATCGCCGATAACTGTTGTGGGAAGACCTACACCGTTATTCTTCGCATCAAAGTAGGTGGTTTTCCCGCCGAATTGATCCCATTTGTTTGTCTTGTAAATTGCTTCGAGTACCTGCTGAACCGATGCACCGAGACCCTTTGTTGCTGATGTTATAACAGTTTCGCTGTCATATCTCTGGTCAACGTCAACACCGATTACCTTCCTGCCAGCTTCCTTTGCAGCCGACATAACGCTCTTTCCGACTGAACCGCCGCAGGCAAAGATAACTTCTGTTCCTTCCTGATACATTGTTTTTGCTGTAGCCTTGTTTGTATCGGTTTCAGCAAAGTCGCCGGTGTAGTGATAAATGACTTTTACTGAACCGTCAGCCAGACCAAGTTCTTTTGCGGCATCCTCAGCGCCCTGCAGATAGCCGTAACCGAATGCCTGAACAGCCGGAACTGCCATACCTCCCATAAATCCGAGCTTGGTCATTCCGTCTTTAACAGCGGCATATCCTGCAAGGTAGCCCGATTCTTCCTCAGCATACATGATGCTGGCTACGTTGCTTTCTGTCTTGAATGTCTCGTAGTCAGCCGTATGTGGAGCTCCGTCAAGAAGTATGAACTTGACATCGGGATATTTGTACTGGGCTTGATAAACAGCTACCTCGAACAGGAATCCGGGTGTGACTACAACCTTGGCTCCGCCTGTAACGGCAAGGTCTATGGCTGCCAGGTAAGCAGTATCAGTTGCGTCTTCAGGTTTATAATATTTATGAGATATTTTATTGGCCTTTGCGAACTCGACTACGCCTTCCCAGGAGCCCTGATTGAACGATTTGTCGTCAATGTTTCCTTTGTCGGTTATAAGAGCGATCTCATAACCTTTGGTGCCGCCACAGCCGGCGAACAATGTTAATGCGAAAATGATCAGAAGAGCAGCAGATAAAATCTTTCTCATATTATTCCCCTCTTTTTTTTTATTTTTAATTTGAGTAATGTATCCGATATATATACTATCATGTTTATAATAATAATCAATAGCCACATTATTGAATAATTGCAAAAAAGGTTTATCGTTTTATTATTTCCACGAAAGAAACGTCAGGTCTGTTGAGTATCCTGATATTTATCACCGAGTAGCCCAGACCGCGATTAACTATCATTTTTGAATCATCAAGCTCAAACAGCCCCGCATCATATTCCGGGAAAAAAACTCTTTCAGGTGAAAGAAGCCCTCCCTTGAAAGGTATACGGATTATCCCTCCGTGTACGTGACCGGAAAGGACCAGGTCGGCCCCCCATGAGGCGTATTCCTTAAAATAAGCAGGATTGTGGGCCAGCATGATATTGAAGCCATCTTCCTTCTTTCCTATGACAGAATCTATATATGACTCAGTCAGGGACAGATTTTCATCATAAGGCTCTATATCCCTTCTTGAATAATGGTAAAGCTCCAGAGTAAGACCTGCCAGTATTATTTTGCTCTTTCCTCTCGTTAGGGTCGTCTTTTCATTATCCAGAAGGATAACTCCTCTTTCCCTGACCTTATTGATGAAGTCATAATAATCGACCCTGATATCGCCGTTGTCGTTGAGCCACTTGGCTATTTGTTCATGATTTCCCAGACACATGTAGACAGGGCATGTATTGCCGAACTGATCGAGAAAATCAATGAAAGCTCCTCCGTCATTGACGGTGGAACTCAACATATCTCCGGTTACCAGAAGAACATCGGGTCTTAATTTTCTGATCCTTTTTGCAAGTCCTGAATTTTTGCTTCCAAAGGTTTTCCCATGCATATCGCTGATCTGGACTATTCTGAAACCGTTGAACTCATCAGGGATATTTTCATATTCCAATGAATATCTGGTTACCTGAAGGGTATCGTTTTGCCAGTATAAAAACAGCATGATGAATATAAAGAATGATAATATATATATAAGTTTCCTGAATTTCCTGATCATCCCGAACATACATAACCTCAAACTGCGCAGGGGTAAGGCAAAAAAACCCTGAGCACATGAATCACTTTATTCAAGTTAACATATGTTATGTTTATAAGTCAACAACGATACACCATCGGCATCATATAGCAAAAAATGCTTTAACTTATGATATAATCTGGTTAAAAGAATTAGCAAGGAGTGATGGACATTGGCAGAAGGCTTTAAACTTATCAGAGCCGATGAATTGAAGGATAACCCGTTCAAGCTGATAGGTCATGACTGGATGCTGATCACGTCAGGCACACCTGACAACTATAATACCATGACAGCAAGCTGGGGCGGCCTGGGTTTCCTTTGGGGCAAAAATGTATGCTTCGTGTTTGTAAGACCCAGCAGATATACCTATGAATTCATGGAAAAGAACCAGACCTTCTCCCTCAGCTTTTTCACTGATGAGTGGAGAAAAGCTCTTAACATATGCGGTACAAAGTCAGGAAGAGATATCGACAAGGCAAAGGCAACAGGGCTTAAACCGATCCCTGTGGGCAATCAGACCACCGGCTTTGAGCAGGCCAGAATAATAATTGAATGCAAAAAGTTATACTTCCAGGACCTGGACCCCGGTCATTTCCTGGATCCGACCATCGAGAAAAATTATAACGGCACCAATTACCACAGGCTGTATGTCGGGGAGATACTGGCGGTCAACGTGAAATAAACGCTTTTTTCCTTTCCAGCATTTCATCAAGACGTTTGATATACTGAGCGACCTCTTTCACATTGCAGGTCCGCTCTATTTTTTTGCCGTCATGGGAAATAAACTTGGAAATTGCGCCGGCCCCCATTGCGATGATCGACTGGTACTCTTCCATGGTGTTGATATTGTAAATGCATTCGTATCCCGGCTTTGCGTAGCCCGTATTTTCCAGGTTGGCCAGAATGTTCTTCTGTCTGTATAAGTAATACGGTCTCATACCCATTCTTTTGGCCGATATTCCTGCCATTTCAGTCATGGACTCTGTTACACTGTCTGGGGCAAGCCTGAACATTCCGACATTTTCATGAAGCCTTGAGGCTCTTTTGACAGCCATGGTATGGACCGTAAGACTGTCAGGAGCCATCTCTTCTATCTTTTCAAGGGTATATCTGAACATTTTCTCGTCTTCACCCGGAAGGCCTGCTATGATATCCATGTTTATGTTACTGAAACCAATTTCTCTGGCCATCATGAACTTGCCTGTGATATCTTCGGGAGTATGGTTCCTTCCTATGGTCATCAATGTAGAGGCATTCATAGTCTGTGGGTTTATGCTTATCCTGTTTATATTATTTTTCTTCAGTATCTGAAGCTTTTCCTGAGTGATGGTGTCGGGCCTGCCCGCCTCAACGGTAAACTCGGTGTCATTGAGGTCAAACGATTCGTTTACAAGCTCCAGTATCCTCATTAAGCTGTAACCGTCAAGAGCAGTGGGAGTTCCGCCTCCTATATAGACCGATCTCACGGCAAGATCATTTTCTTTGACCATCTGGCCAACAAAACGGATCTCCTTTCCAAGGGCATCGATGTAATCCGGAATCATCGATCTGAAGCCTTCGGTGGGATATGAGACAAAGGAGCAATACAAACACCTGCTGTTGCAGAACGGTATTCCGATATAAAGGTGGATGCTTCGGGCATCAAGCTTTATATACGGCATTTCGGCCCCGGCCACGTCACAGAGCAGTCCTGCCTTCTCACTGCTCATTCCTGTGGCCTTCATGAGCATATCGATCGTTCCCTTTCTATCAAGACCATCCTTCAAACAAACCATGGCCAGCTTGACAGGCCTTACCCCTGTCAAAGCTCCGTACGGAAGCTTTTTTCCTGTCACCCTGGACAAAACATCATAAATGACTGATCCGGCAAGTATTTTTCTGCTTTTGAGTATCCCGCCCCCGGGCTCATTGATATCGCTTTCATAAACAGTTTTCAAGCTTGAATGATCCGGCTGAATCAGACCACGTGAAATGCTTTGGATAACGTCCCGGCCTTCAAGATATGAATAAAATTCAGCCCGGCACTGCCATGAGCCCTCATCCCTCACCTGTACGAACAGCACCGAACCGGATATATATTCGTTTTCTGAGTAAAACTTAAAATATTCATCCTTAAAAAAAAGGCGTATCAAAAGCCACGCCTCGTATTCCATGTCTATGCCGTCTATTTTGACCCAAAGTCCTTTATCAGACATAAGGATTGTTCTTCCTTTCAAAGCCTATGGTAGTGGAAGGACCATGTCCAGGATAGACCACAACCTCGTCATCCAACGTAAACAGCTTGTTTTTTATAGATTCAGAAAGCTGCTTCAGGCTTCCTCCGAATAGATCGGTCCTGCCTATACTCAACTGAAACAGTGTATCTCCTGTAAAAAGCATGTTGTCACACAATATCGAAATGCCGCCCGGAGAGTGTCCAGGTGTATGGATTATATCAAGCACCTTATCTCCCAGGGGAAGCTTGTCACCGTCCTTCAGCCGGCAATCAGGAGGAAAGTGCAGAAGATCGATATCGAAGCCAAACAGGTCATACCCGTTGAGAACAGGGTTTGAGTACAACTGCACATCGTCATTATGGATGCAGATCAAAGCATCAGTTTCATTCTTTATTTCTCCGGCGTAAAGTATATGATCGACATGGCCATGGGTCAGGATGATATATCTTGCCCTGAGTTCTTTCTCTTTCAGCACCTTGAGCACATCCTCCGGCCTGTTGCCGCAATCGATGATGGCACAATCATTTCCGTTTGCAATGATATATGTGTTTGAACCGAATACTCCGTTGGACAAAACCGTAAGCTCCATTATATCCATTCCTTAAAAAGTTTTTTTACTGTCTATCAGCAAGGTCACAGGCCCGTCGTTGATAAATTCCACTTCCATTTCAGCCTGGAAAATGCCTGACTCCACCTTTAAGCCATAGTTCTTTCTGAGCAGCTCCATGAATTTTTCATACATATCCTGAGCCTTCTCAGGTCTGGCAGCGCTTGAATAGCTGGGACGCCTTCCTTTTCGGCAATCGCCGTAAAGTGTGAACTGGGAAACCACAAGGGCTTCTCCTCCTATATCGAGCACCGATAAGTTCATTTTACCCTCAGAATCTTCAAAAATACGCAAATTTGCAACCTTTTCGGCCATATATTCCAAGTCTTTTGGTTCGTCATCTTCTCCTACACCCAAAAGAACAAGTATCCCTCTGTTTATTTTACCGGTCACATTTCCGCTGACCCTGACTTCCGCACGCCTGACACGCTGTACTACGGCTCTCATTTGCTCCTCCACAGGTTATATCGCTAATTTGTCATTCTGAACGAGCGCAGCGAAGTGAAGAATCTAATAAACACTGATTAATCTTAAGTGTTGTAATTGCTCATGAAATCAATTTTTTCGCCTCTTCGCTCCTCGGTTTGACTAATGTTGAGGTGCGCTCTTCGACCTTTTCGAGTATTTACTTGCTTCGTGATATTTCAAATACATCCTTTATGCGGCTCATTTTTGCTATTATTTTATCCAGCTGCTCGGTATTGTTTATTTCCAGGGTCATCTGCATAAATACCGACATTTCCTTGTTCGTCCTCGCATTTATAGCTCTCAATGGAATCCTTGCCTCTCCTATTGCATTGGTGATCTCAACGATGAGTCCTGCCCTGTCATGGGCTTTGAGCGTTATCTCAGCCAGATAAGAAACATTGGGCAAAACGCTCTTGTACCAATATACCTCGATCAGCCTTGCATCTCCGTCGATCACTGTATTCTGAATATTGGGGCAATCCTTTCTGTGGACCGAAACGCCCCTTCCCCTTGTGATATAGCCGATTATTTCGTCACCGGGAACAGGATTGCAGCAGCGTGACAGCCTTACCAGACAATTATCGATTCCCTTTACGATAACACCGCTTTCAGGTATGGTTTTGGTCTTCTTTTTCTTTTCCTTCTCTATCTGCTCGAGTAGCACCTTTGTCTGCTCTTCGGGAGGCAGGCTCTTTCTGTATTCCTCCTTGAGCCTTGCCACTATCTTTTTGGCCGTTATGGCCCCGAGCGCTATAGCCGCATAAAGATCATCCAGACTGTGGAAATTGTATTTCTTCAGGACTACGTCAATGAATTCGCTCTTTATGACCTGACTCATGGTCAGGCCATTCTTCTTGACTTCTTTTTCCAATATGTCCTTGCCCTGCTCAACGTTCTCTTCTCTTTTTTCTTTCTTGAACCATTGATTTATCTTGTTCCGCGCCTGTGAAGTCTTTACTATCTTGAGCCAGTCCCTGCTGGGCCCGTTGCTGGCACTGGATGTTATAATCTCGATTATATCGCCGTTTTTCAGCTCATAGTCAAGCTTCTCTATCCTGCCGTTTACCTTTGCTCCGATCATCCTGTTGCCTATATCGCTGTGGATGGAATAGGCAAAGTCAATTGGAGTAGAACCGGCCTTAAGGTTCTTGACATCACCCTTGGGTGTAAAAACAAACACCTCGTCTGTAAAGAGATCTATCTTAAGATTCTCCATGAACTCGTCCGGATCTTTGGCATCCTTCTGCCACTCGATCATCTGCCTCAGCCATGAAAGCTTCTCGGCATATGTTTTTGCACCTGCTCCGCCTTCCTTGTACTGCCAGTGGGCAGCAATACCGACTTCGGCAACTCTGTGCATTTCCCATGTTCTGATCTGGATTTCGAAGGGAATTCCCTCCGGACCGATGACTGTAGAATGAAGAGACTGGTACATATTGGGCTTTGGCATTGAAATATAATCTTTAAACCGGCCAGGCATGGGTTTGAACATCTCATGCATGAGCCCAAGAACGGTATAACAATCCTTTACGGTATTGACTATCAGACGTATTGCGAAAAGGTCATAAATCTGATCAAGAGTTTTATTCTGCGTGGTCATCTTTTTGTATATGCTGTAAAGATGCTTGGCTCTGCCTTCTATATGGGCTTCTATATTTACCTCGGCAGTTTTTCTTCGCACATCCTCGATGATATTGTTGATATACTCCTCACGTTCTCTGCGCTTTTTGGCGATTTTTTCGGCAAGATCGTAATAACTCTTTTCATTGGTATACCTGAAGCTTAGATCTTCCAGTTCACCTTTTATCTTATGGATACCGAGACGGTGTGCCAGAGGAGCATATATTTCCATTGTTTCCCTGGCTTTTTGCTCCTGCTTTTCCTTGGACATGAACTTCAGGGTACGCATGTTGTGAAGGCGATCGGCAAGCTTTATAATGATCACCCTTATATCCTTTGCCATGGCAAGGAACATCTTTCTGAAGTTCTCAGCCTGGATCTCCTGTTTTGTCGTATATGGGATTTTTGTGAGCTTTGTTACGCCTTCGACAAGCTCAGCGATTTCGGTGCCGAATTCTTTCTTTATAAAATCATAGGTATAAACGGTATCTTCTATGGTATCGTGCAGGATCCCGGCAGCAATAGAGCTTTCATCCATTTCAAGCTCAGCAAGAATACACCCGACCTCGACAGGATGGATGATATACGGATCTCCCGATACACGTTCCTGACCCTCATGAGCCTTGGTCGAGAAGTTATAAGCCTTCTCGATGAGGGCAAAATTCGCATTCGGCTTGTATTTTTCAATTAGCTCCTTAAGTCTCATGAACGCGTCAATCATTTTCTCACCAATCCATAGAAGCTGCCGTTTCCGTAACCCAATTCAATATCTCCGAATCATTCAAATCTACTTTTACAGCTTCATCATTGAAGCTTACCCTGTAACACCCATCTGTTCCCAGGCTGAATTCCAATAGCCCCAGTTCATCGAACACCAGCAATGAAACAAAAAACTTGAAATAATTAATATTCATTTTCGTCTCATTTTCAAGTATCCTGGCATGCACGAACATATCGGAAACAGATATGGAATCAGATTTCATCCTTCGTACATATTTGTATATGACTGCAAGGATGTCCCTGTTTACTACAATATCGTCAAATTTTATCGTTTTATCAATAATCCCATTATAACGAGAAATGCTTTCAACGTCCAGTCTTTCGGGTTTCAACGATTCGGGACCCGTTCTGGATCCTTGATTTCGGTAAAGGGTAGAGTCGTCCAAAAGCCAGTCTTCATCCCAGTCAAGGCACTCGACACAGAGGGCTGCTTTATACAGCAGCTGGTTTCTCTTTACCTCAGCTTCCGAAAGCCTCATATCCAGCAATTTCAACTGCAGTGACAATCCTCTGAAATCATTTATCTCCTGTGTAAAAACTATGTCAGTTTTATCTCCGATAAACAGCCCCTTTTCAAGATATCCCTTTCCGAAAAATACACCCTCGGCCTTCTGTCCTTCTATGTCAAATATAAGTTTCAGGTGTTTGCCGTCTCCCATAACCCTTTTATCGAGGAGTGTCGCGCCCCTGTAGCAGAATACCGGCATCGGGTTTCCTTCTCCGAAGGGCTTCATATATGTTATCTGTTTCGCAGTGTCCAGATTTATATCTTTTACGCTTTTGGCTTCAATATCGATTGAAATTTCAGGGACAAGCATTTCACCGGTGATCAAACTGTCGGCATAATCATTTATCCGGCTCCGGAAAATCGGCAGCTGTTCTGTAAGGATTTTCAGTCCGCCGGCCTGTTCGTGACCTCCGTACTTGACCAGGATCTCTGCCTGCGATTCCATTGCCTTAAACAGATTGAAGCCCTCAATGCTCCTTCCCGACCCTACTGCAAGACCACTATCCTCTTCGACCGACAATACAAAGGCCGGCTTGTGATAACGGTCCACAAGCTTTGAAGCCACGATTCCGATAACTCCGTGATGCCAGCCCCTGTTATATACGACAAGAACTTTCTGTTCTTTATATTTATTATCGTTTTCTATAATTTTTACTGCTTCCTTGTAGATCTCATCCTGGATCTGCTGTCTTTCGGCATTGGATCTGTTCAGGAAGATCGCCAGCTTTTCAGCCTCAGCCGCGTCTTCCGTCGTAAAAAGCCTGACTGCGGTACCCGCATCTCCCATGCGTCCCGCAGCATTTATCCTCGGTGCAAGAATAAATGACATCCTGTATGAATCAATGGTTTTATCATCAGGCAGGGATACCTTCAGCAAAGCCTTAAGGCCTGTGCAGGGATCTGAGATGATCTTGTCCATGCCAAAACGGGCTATGATCCTGTTTTCTCCTGTCAGTGAAACAATATCGGCAATCGTGGCTATAGCCGCAATATCGAGATATTCTTCAAATATATGAGGCTTGTTCAGCCTTATGCCAAGAGCCTGGACCAGCTTGAGGGCCACCCCTGCGCCGCACAGATTTTTGAAGGGATACTGGCTTCCCGGAAGATGAGGATTCAATATTGCCAGCGCTTCGGGCATCAGGTCATCGTTGCATTGATGGTGGTCGGTTACTATTATGTCGATTTTCTTCCCCATAAGAGCGCATTTCTCATATATGGCATCTATCTGTATACGGCCTGAAATGCCACAATCCACTGTTATGACCAGATCGAAGCCATTGCTGCTTATGTAATCGACAGCTATGTCGGAAATTCCGTATCCTTCGTCGATCCTGTCGGGAATATAGTATTCAGGAAGCATACCGAATTTTTTAAAAAACCTTAACAGGATAGAGGTCGCCGAAACACCGTCGGCATCATAATCCCCGTATATCAGTATTTTTTCTTTATTCTCTATTGCCGATATTATCCTGTCTACCGCAACAGCCATACCCTCAAGCAAAAAAGGATCATGCAAATCCTCAAGGGTGGGATGCAAAAAAGACCAGATCTCGCTCTGGCTTTTCAAACCTCTTTGCGCCAGCAGCCTTTTAATTATCCCCGGAATTTTGTTACCTGAATCACTGAAGTCAGTATTATCTGATTTGATTTTCCATCTTCTTCCATTACCCAGATAAAGATTTTCCATTGATTTCGGTCCTTATATGTCAGATTGATCGATGATCATGGTTACTGTTTCGATGCGAATGTAATAACAAAGCCCGAAGGATCGCTCCGGGCTTCGTTATTTATTCAAATTTTCTATTAAGGCCATTTTTAGGGTCGACAAATAATCCCTTATTTCGTTTTCCTTTTCCTCGCAGCCTCTGATTTCTTCTTGCGTTTCACGCTGGGCTTGACATAGTGTTCTCTCTTTCTCACTTCAGCGAGAACGCCTGCCTTAGCACATTGTCTCTTAAATCTTTTCAGCGCACTGTCAAGGGATTCGTTCTCCTTAACTCTTACTTCAGACACATCTATCCCTCCCCTCTTTTACGTACATACCGCCGTGCCAGGGGATTTATCCAGTCAGTGTGAATGGTAAACCATGTTATAGCACGTATTCTATTATATAATAGTGCTTTCTATAGCGTCAACATATTTTTAGGCACGGTGCAAATCTATATTATATTATTTTTTCATTAAGTTTGGTTCCACCGAGAACATGGTAGTGAAGATGAAAAACGGTCTGTCCTGCACCTTCACCGCAATTGACGATCACTCTGTAACCGTCTTTATTTATTCCGGTAATTTCAGCAACCTTTTTTATGGCACGATGTATATGGACAACATTCTCAATATTCTCGCCGTTTAAACCTTCAAGGCTGCTTATATGAGTTTTCGGCACAACCAGAACGTGAACAGGCGTCGCAGGGTTTATGTCTTTGAAAGCGACTACATGTTCGTCTTCGTAGACTTTTGCCGAAGGGATCTCTCCCCTGATGATACGACAAAAAATGCAGTTTTCCATAGAATCATCTCCTGTATTTCATATTACAATATCGCCTGCGACCGAAGGATCGAAAAGATTCTTCACTCCGCTTCGCTACGTTCAGAATGACAAGGCATATTGCTTCGAAGTATGTTCTTATGTCATTCTGAGCGAAGCGAAGAATCTTTTTATGATCATTTAATATCTTCTTTTCTGCATGTTAGATTCTTCGTCGCTGCGCTCCTCAGAATGACACAGTTGTTTATGCTTCGCTGTGTTCATAGTAACCATCGGTTATCCCAGCATGGAAGCAGCTTTTTCCCTTGCGATTTCAAGAGCCTTGTCGATGCCAGAAGGATCCTTTCCTCCTGCCTGAGCCATGTCCGGCCGCCCACCGCCGCCTCCTCCGCAGGCCTGGGCTGCTTCCCTGATGATGTTGCCACTGTGGATACCTGAATCAACAGCATCTTTTGTTGCCGAAACTATGAGGTTCACCTTGTCATCTTTTGCCGAAGCAAGGATCACGACACCTGATCCTATCTTGTTTTTAAGGGTGTCGGATGCGTTCCTCAGAGCATTCATATCAAGTCCATCCAATCTGGCAGCTACGATTTTCTTCTCCTTAACAACCAAGGCGTTTTCTATAACGCTGTTTAAGGAGCTGTTCACCATCTTCGCGTTGATTTCCTCCAGTTCCTTTTTGGCAGCCTTTATTTCGTCATAAAGGTTCTCGATCTTGCTTACGATGTCATCGACCGAAGATTTGGCAGCCTCAGAAGCCTGTTTCAAAATACTTTCCTTTTCCTTGTAATAACTGATGGCGTTGAATCCGGTCAATGCCTCTATTCTTCTTACTCCTGATGAGATACCGTTCTCAGAAACTATTTTTATGAGGCCGGCTTCTCCGGTTGAGCTCAAGTGGGTTCCGCCGCATAATTCCTTGCTGTAATCACCGGCTGATACCACCCGCACCAAATCTCCGTACTTTTCATCGAACAGCGCTGTAGCTCCTGATTTCCTCGCATCGTCGATAGACATTTCTTCTGTTCTGACACTCAGATTTTCGAGGATCTTCGCATTCACTTCGTTCTCTACAGCTTCGATCTGTTCCCTGGTCATAGCTGAAAAATGTGTGAAGTCAAAACGCAGCCGTTCATGGTTTACAAATGAACCGGCCTGGTTTACATGGTCTCCCAGGACATTTTTGAGAGCTTTATGGAGCAAATGGGTGGTCGTATGGTTTCTGGCCGTTGCCTTGCGTTTGACAGCGTCTATCGAAGCTGTGACCTTGTCTCCTACCTGAACTGCTCCTTCGATGACTCTGCCAATATGGAGGTGTTTGCCGTCAGCTGTCTTTTTGCAGTCTCTGACAGACATCCTGAAATTCTGATTATATATGGTTCCGGTATCGCCTGCCTGACCGCCGCTTTCAGCGTAGAAAGGCGTTTTGTCCAGAACGATTGTCACTTCGTCATCCTGCTGAGCGCTGTCAGTCAGCTCGTTATTCATTATAATGAACAGCACCGTTCCGTCTTCGGTATATTTCGTATATCCAACAAACTCTGTTTTTACGTTTTTATCGGTATTGGCAAAAAGATCCTTCTCCCAGGCAGAGCCTTCTCTGCTTTTGTGAGCTTCCCTTGCTTTTTCTTTCTGTATCCTCATCTCATTATGGAAGCCCTCTTCATCTATAGTAAGATTATTTTCTGCAGCGATCTCACGGGTCAGATCCATTGGAAATCCATAAGTATCATGAAGCTTGAATACCATTTCTCCGGTCAGCTGATTCGAGCCGCTGCCTTTTGCCTGCTTGATATAATCCTCAAGAATGACCATTCCCTGGTCAACTGTAGCATAGAAGCGCTCTTCCTCAAGGCTTACGACCTTCTTGATATAGTCTTCTTTCTCAACGAGATTGGGATAAGCTGCACCGAAGCATTTGATGACAGTATCCACGATTTCAGCCAAAAACAGACGGTTTATGCCAAGGAGTCTTCCGTGTCTCGCAGCCCTGCGCAGAAGTCTTCTCAGGACATAGCCTCTGCCTTCGTTTGATGGCAGGATCCCGTCGGATACCATCATGGTGACGCTTCTGGCATGGTCAGTTATTACGCGGATGGAAACATCCTTTTTATACTCCTTGCCATATTCCACACCGGCAACGCGGCAGACATGGTCAAGTATAGCCCGGATAGCGTCAACCTCAAATATATTGTCTACACCCTGCATTACGCATGCGAGACGCTCCAGACCCATTCCGGTATCTATATTCTTGCTTGCAAGCTCTAAATATGATCCGTCCTCCTGTTTGTCGAACTGGGTGAAAACATTGTTCCAAACCTCGATAAAGCGGTCGCAGTCACAGCCGACCTTACAGTCGGGCTTACCGCAGCCTTTATCTGCGCCTCTGTCATAATATATCTCAGAACATGGTCCGCAGGGGCCTGTTCCATGTTCCCAGAAATTATCCTCCTTACCCATACGGAAGATCTTTTCAGAAGGCAGACCTACATCCTTATTCCATATATCATAGGCTTCATCATCGTTCTCATATACGGAAACATAAAGCCTGTCTTCCGGTATTTCCAGCACCCTGGTCATGAACTCCCATGCCCACGGGATCGCTTCCTTCTTAAAATAATCACCAAAAGAAAAGTTGCCGAGCATCTCAAAAAACGTTGCATGTCGCGAGGTCTTTCCTACGTTTTCAATGTCGGGTGTGCGAATGCATTTCTGACATGTCGTGACCCGTTTCCTCGGAGGGGCCTCTTTGCCTGTAAAATAAGGCTTTAAGGGCGTCATGCCCGCATTTATAAGCAAGATACTGGGATCGTTCCTGGGAACCAGCGAAAAACTGGGAAGCCTCAGATGTCCCTTGCTCTCAAAAAAAGAAAGATACATTTCCCTTAACTCATTCAGACTGTATTTCCGCATATGATTTTTCCGACCTCTCTATATTAATCTTCTTTATATAATGTTTCTTTTTTCACAAAGCACAGCCTTCAATTGTCATTCTGAACGCAGCGAAGCATACACAATTATGTCATTCTGAGGATTGCCAGTATCCTCATGTCATTCTGAGGAGCGCAGCGACGAAGAATCTAAATTTTTATGTTTGCTTCAATATTGATAAGTATACCCAAACCAAGTTATACGCGTCAAGCAAGTATGAACTTAATTTGAGTCTGTACATAATTAAACCCCTGATAATTTTCAGGGGCGTGAATTAAGCTCCACGACAATGGTTTTTACTCAAAAAAAGGGGAGCTTCATCTCCCCGTCTGTTTTTTATATCATATGCCTTATAGCCATATACGCCTTTTCTGCACATCGTCCTATATTTCTTCCGGTTCTTCTCATAGCTCTGACAGAACGATCCCATTTGAAATTTTCTTCAGCCATCAGAGAAATTGCGGCTCCCAACATAGCACCAACAATAATTCCTCCGCCAAAACCCACTTTCATAAATTTTACCTCCTATTCTTCAGTTACTTTACTCTAGTATTTCTAGAAAACACAAAATGAATTCATGAAGTGTTTGACAGTTATTTCACGATGAAATAAAATGAAAATTATTAATTGCTCAGGAGGTTTTCTATGCTTAACCCCGCTTTGATCGAAACCATGAAAAGCAAACTGGGATTGAACATATCATCAGTATTGTTGCCTGCTGAAAATGTAGATATGCAGCGCTGGTCTGTAATAGCCTGCGATCAATATACTTCAGAACCTGAATACTGGGAAGATGTCGACAGATTTGTAGGCGACAGTCCGTCAACTCTCAGATTGATATTCCCGGAGGTTTATCTTGAAATCGAAACTGAAGAGCAAAAAGCAAACAGGATCAAAAATATCAATGACAACATGACGTCATATCTTAAAGACAATATATTGTGTGAACATAAAGATACGGTCATTCTTGTTGAACGGACATTCAGCAATGGGAAAAAACGGAATGGAATCATCGTTGCTGTCGATCTGGAGCGTTATGATTTCAGCAAGGGCTCTCAAAGTCTTATCCGTGCTACCGAAGGCACCATCATAGAAAGGCTTCCCCCCAGGATACGCATTCGTGAAAACGCAATGCTTGAACTTCCCCATATAATGGTACTGATAGACGATGCAAAAAAAACTGTGATCGAACCTTTGGTTTCTAAAGCTTCTTCTTTACCTCAGGTATATTCATTCGAACTTATGAAGCAAAGCGGAAGCATAAAAGGCTGGAAGATAACAGATGGGAGTGATATTGAGGCTATGGCATCGGCTTTGCTTGAACTGGCCGATAAAGAAAGCTTCAAATTACGCTATGATCTGAATGATAGTGATCTGGATGTCCTGTTGTTTGCCGTAGGTGACGGCAACCATTCTCTTGCGACAGCAAAATCCTGCTGGGAAAACCTGAAGAAAACCCTGACTACAGAAGAGCTTAAGGATCATCCTGCCCGTTATGCCCTGGTCGAGATCGTGAACCTGCATGATGACGGACTTGTATTCGAACCCATCCATCGTGTGGTTTTCAATGTAAATCATGAGCAATTGCTAGATTCGTTCGTATCCTACTATAAGGACCAAGGGTGCAATGCCAGATATGTAAAAGGAACCGAAAAGCCTGATACTTCAGGCCATGCTATAAAATATGTCACTTCCGAAGGCTATGGCTACCTCATAGTCGAGTGTCCCATATACAATATCGATGTCGGGACCCTGCAGAGCTTTCTTGACGATTACCTGAAAAAGAATCCGCATGCCGGCATTGACTATATCCATGGTGAAGACGTGACCGACAAGCTTGGAAAACAGCCCGGGAACATAGGGTTCTTCCTTTCAAAGATGGATAAAAACGAGCTTTTCAAAACTGTCATACTTGACGGTGCCCTTCCGAGAAAAACCTTCTCCATGGGCGAAGCCTCAGAAAAGAGATTTTATCTGGAAGCCAGAAAAATAAGGTAACGATCAACTTTGTCATTCTGAACGGAGCG
>DULR01000009.1 GCA_012840245.1 Clostridiaceae bacterium | reverse complement strand
TTTTGATAGTAGGCGCAGTGGTGATCAAGCTTATCCGCGACAAGAAGAATCACAAAAGTTCATGCGGAGCCTGCTGCTCGGGCTGCGCCATGGCAAAGGACTGCCATAAATGATATCCCTCCTGTATCACAATAATATATTTTTCATGCATGTCATCAGATTTATGAAATGATCCGCTTAAGTTTACCTCATATCGTTTATGTTTCCTCACATTGTCGAGCTTTTGAACATTGATAATTTTAAGTACTATACTGCTGGAAACCAGTTTTATGTTATATACCACGGTATCCATCAGGATGATGCAGTCATTCGTGACTACTCTGCACTCGAGGGGATCGCCGGCCATCAGCGCATCAGAAACGTATTCTTCTATCTGGGCTACCTCGAGGAATTCATTGTGAACATTAAGCACAACAGTTTTTCCCCAGTTCTTTCTGTTTTTCATTTTCGTTTCCACAATGGTATACAGGTCTAAAATCTTGTCGATATGAATATCCCGAGGCATAATATCTCCCCTTTGATTCACAATAAAAGCTTTCCGTTCTCTAATCTCGCATTGATCCTTTTCATTTTTGAAAAGAACGTATATGACACAGGACCTACTTTTATCATAGTATCGGTATAAACCGTCTGAATTTTGATATACCCATCGCCCGGAACTTCAAGCAAAAGTTTCGATCCTCTTTCAGTTCCAGCAGTGTTTATTTCTATACCTTTTTCAGCTATGATCTGTCCGCCTCTTACCAACCCCTTAGCAAAAACCTTGCCCTTGCTGTACAGTGTTGAGTTGATGCACCCCTTGCCTATAACAGAAATATTGCCCAGAGCGGAAACTTCGCAATTTGTTATGTCGTTCAATATGACATCCCCTTTTACCGGTGTGCTTTTCCGGCCGGACAGAAGGTGTTTCATCTCTGAACTTATCCTGCACAGACATTTCATATCAGGTATATCACAATAGTGGCCCATAAGCGATCCGGTTTTCTTCATCAGGGATAGAACCAGTTCATCCTGTATGTCGTAATTACCCTTTTTAAATGCATATAATACTTCATAAACCGTAAGCGGCAAATTTTTGTTGCTGGAATTCAAAAGGTTCTTCAACACATAATTGAATTGATCCGAGCTCATATTCTGAACAGGGAACAGATTTAAATTGTCAATCAGTTTATCTATCTCCCCGCCTCCAAACTCTGCTCCAGTTCAATAATAGCCGGCTTCAATTCGATAACATCATTCTCGCTGACAGCAGTCAGATGCCTGGATATATCTCCGTTTACAAAAAGCTCTACCCCTTTGCAGGGATTGATCACCGGAGGAATTCCGCCTTTGCTTCCATTGTCAACAAATACCTGTCCGTTCTTTATCCATACCGTTCCATCTGTTTCTTTTTGATTCTGTATTACATGTTTAGTCGCCATATGATGCCACCTTCAAATGCCTGATGTTTTTAATGATCAACTTTATCCACAACATTTCATAGCCATAAGTCCTGTATCAGACATAATGGCATGGTTGCATTATAATCGCTTCCAAAATTCCTGTCTGTTCAGATCACTCTTTCCGAACAGCAAAATATAAGATCTGATCTTTTTTCATCCTCAAAAGATTCAAATCCTTAGTTATTGCTTCCGTTCTACTGTGTAAATCATTCTGATGAGCGTGGGATCAGAAAGGGGTGTTCGTCTCCCGGTGCTGCAACATCGGTGTGATTCTTACAGTACCTTAAAGGCAGTATAAGCCTTCAGTATACGTTTGCTAATAAGCAATTAAATTAAATCGCTCAATTTCCAAATTTAATTTTTACCACCTGTATTGAATGTTGAAACATAAAATTTAAAAACTTTTATCCATATTTAAGGCATAAAAAAAGCACATCTTCCGATGTACTTTTTTCTGGCGGAGAAGGCGGGATTCGAACCCGCGCTAGAGTTATCCCCTACTAACGGTTTAGCAAACCGTCCCCTTCGACCTGCTTGGGTACTTCTCCAGATATAAGTGCGATGTGGGATATGAGAGGTGAGATAGTATCGACTTATCCCACACCCTTCTCCCATTATCACATGTGGCGGAGAGAGTGAGATTCGAACTCACGGTAGGCTTGCACCTACGCCGGTTTTCAAGACCGGTGCCTTAAACCAACTCGACCATCTCTCCATATATATTCTTTTTTAGTGACGGATTATATTCTACAATAGGAAAATGGCTTTGTCAACAGGACAAAGGGCATGGAATTTATTCCATGCCCTTTATTTAAATACGCTTCGGATTTACCCTACCGGTTCACCGTACCCCGCAACAGCTACACCGGTTGTCCTGCGGAGTTCCTGTTAGCTATCTCGATTGCCTTAGCTACCATATTACCGCAATCTCTGGATGATACTGAGCCCCATCCTTCATTGCGTACCTTCTCAAGCACACCAAGTTCGCGGGCAATCTCGTACTTCAGACTTTCTGACATAACTTTACGTCTGCTCATGATCTATCCCTCCTTGTTGATAAACCCGAGCGTACAACCTTAATATTTCCCGTATATTATTTCTTTATTCCGTTAAGTTGTAGTAATGTTATCCACAGATATCCACAGGCTTGTGGATAAAAGAAAAATCTCTGCAAACCGCATTATATATAGTTTACAGAGAATCATTCATTATTATGTGTGTATTTAAAAGTCTTTCCTGTGGATTGTTTCTCATTTTGTCCACAAGTCGTCATTACAACTTAACTTCTTATCCATTATTGACATTTTTCAGCGAAAAGTCGGCATGTTTTTTGTAAATTTTGCATAGTTCGACATTGACTATTTTGTGAAAATTCTTGGTTTTATGTCGAAACTGGTTGGCCTGAAACCTGGTATTATTCGAATCTCAGGCTGATATCTGCCGCTTTTACTGAGTGTGTCAGACTTCCCGACGAAATCAGATCCACACCTGTTTCGGCCACGATTTTCACGTTTTCTATTGTTATATTACCCGATGCCTCTGTAAGAGCTCTTCCGTTGATATGATCCACAGCTTCTTTCATAGCATCGATGCTCATATTGTCCAGCATTATTATATCTGCGCCGGCAGAAAGAGCTTCTTTTATCTGATCCATGGTTTCAGTCTCAACTTCGATCTTTATAGTATGCGGTATATTGGCTCTCGCCCTTTTTACTGCCTCAGTTATTCCTCCGGCTGCTTTGATATGATTGTCCTTGATAAGGACTCCGTCGGACAGGCAGAAGCGATGATTCGTTCCGCCTCCCAGCCTGACGGCTGCTTTATCGAGATAACGAAGGCCCGGAGCGGTTTTCCTTGTATCGACTATTTTAGCCTTCGACCCTTCGAGAATGTCGGCGATTTTTCTGGTCGCAGTGGCGATCCCGCTCATCCTCTGGAGCAGATTGAGCGCCGTTCTTTCAGCCTTCAGCATGGCTCTGGCATTACCCGAAATAAACATTATCACTGTGCCTTTTTCGACTTTTTCCCCGTCATTGACATAGCGTTCGATATATATCTTGGGATCCAGAAGGGTAAAGACCCTTGAAAACACTTCCATGCCCGCAATCACGCAATCCTCTTTCGCGATCAGCTTTGCCGAGCATACCATATCTTCGTCCACCGTGCTGTCGGTGGTTATATCGCCCATAGGCATATCTTCTTTCAGAGCCCGCCATATAATATCATCAACAATCGTGAAATCGAACATATTAACCTCCAGCCTTGAAGACTATATTCTTAAGCCAGTTTTGATCATCGGTAGCCGGATAATCAGTCCTGAAATGCGCTCCCCTGCTTTCCTGCCTCATTATTGCGGCCTTCACCACAAGGCTTGCGAGTGTCAGCATATTTTTAAGCTCCATATGATGGGTATGGACTATCCTGACTCCTTCAATTTCAGATTTAAGTCCGGATATTATTCTCATCGCCTCATTGAGACTGTCTTCACTCCGGATTATTCCGACATTTAACGTCATGATCTCCTGAAGTTTTTTCTTCATTGATATATAATCGATATCCTTCCCGATCCATTCCCTGTTATAGCTTATCCTGGGCCTGAATCCTTCCCTTATTTTGATTTCATCAAGGTTCTCCTGGACCTGGCGGCCTATTCTTCTTCCGAATACAAGACCCTCCAGGAGCGAATTGGATGCGAGGCGATTGGCTCCGTGGATTCCGTTGCATGCCGCTTCCCCGACAGCATAGAATCCCAGGATCCTTGTCCTTCCCCATTCATCGGTCCTGATCCCGCCCATGCTGTAATGCTGGCACGGTGCCACGGGAATAAAGTCCTTCGCCATATCGATACCGTATGACAGACATTTATTGTATATAGTCGGGAAACGATGCTGCAAAAACACCGTATCCCTGTGGGTAATGTCAAGAAAAACATGATTGGATCCGGTTTTTTGCATCTCCTGAAAAATGGCCCGTGAAACAACGTCTCTGGGAGCAAGCTCCTTCATGGGATGATACTTGTCCATGAAGCGCTCCCCTCTGTTGTTGCGAAGAACGGCTCCTTCTCCCCTCACTGCTTCGGAAATCAGGAAATTCTGATTGTCGGGATGACATAAGACCGTAGGATGGAACTGAACGAATTCAAGATCCATAAGCTCCGCTCCTGCCCTTAATGCAAGAGCCGCTCCGTCACCTGTCGCCACCTCCGGATTGGTAGTCCTGGAATACAACTGGCCATAGCCTCCTGAGGCACAAACCACGACAGGCGCGTAATAAGCCTTGAGCTCAGTGCCGTCTTCGTTCGAAGTGAGAACGCCTTTGCATTCACCGTTCTCTGTAAGAATATCTATTGCGAAGGTCTGTTCCCTGATTGTCACATTTTTCAATAAGGAAACCGCTCTTACAAGAGTATCGCATACTTCCTTTCCGGTCGCGTCACCGGTATGTATTATGCGGTTCATGCTATGGGCGCCTTCACGTGTAAGCGCAAGCATGTTGCCTTCATCCCTGTCGAAATTTACTCCGTAAAGACAAAGAGTGGCAATGTTCTCGGCGGCCTCATTGACCAGCACTTTCACCGCGCTGTCATCGCAAAGGCCCGCTCCGGCAATAAGCGTATCTTTGAAATGCAGGTCCGGGGAATCGTTCTGATCGAGTGAAACAGCTATCCCGCCCTGCGCCAGCACCGAGTTGCTCATTTCTATGGCTTCTTTGGTGATGATCAGGATCTTTGCGTTCCTGGGGGAGGATAAGGCCGTATAGACCCCTGCAATGCCGCTTCCGATTATAACCACATCGTAAAACTCGTAAGGAAGATTTTCTGTGTCAAAATTTACAAGATATCTTTCCGTCATGCCCGCATCCGCTCTTATATGCTCAAGCATTATCATTCACCTTCAAACAATCGTCATTTCACTTTAAGCATTCTTTCCAGGCTTAATGATGCTTTCCTTATAGTTTCCTCATCAAGAGTTATTTCGTGCTTCATATCCCTCAATGATTCGTACAGCAGCTCCATTGTCGTCTTCTTCATATTAGGACAAATAAATCTGTACTTCAACATATAAAATTTCTTTTCGGGATTCTTAAGCTTCAGCTGATGCAGGATACCCTCTTCGGTTCCGATGATAAACTCCTGTTTGTCGGACTGGGTGCAGAAATCGATGATCTGCTTCGTGCTCCCGACGAAATCAGCCATGTCGACCACCTCTGGCGGAGCCTCCGGATGTATCGCCAGAACTGCGTTTGGATATGCGGTTCTGGCTTCTTCGACATGCATCGTGGTAAGGGCATTGTGAGTCGGGCAGAAACCAGGCCAGAATATAAATTCCTTTTCCGGTACCTGCTTTGCGATATATTGGCCAAGATTCCTGTCCGGCAAAAAGAGGATCTGCTTGTTTGGCAAAGACCGCACGACCTTTACGGCGATCGATGATGTGCAGCATATATCGCATTCGGCCTTTACTGCAGCTGTCGTGTTTACATAGCATACGACGGCCGCCTCGGGATATTTTGCCTTAAGCTTTTTGAGATCTTCTGCATTGGCCATATTGGCCATGGGACAGCCCGCATCCAGGGCCGGTAAAAGCACTGTCTTCTGAGGTGAGAGTATTTTTGCGCTTTCAGCCATAAAATGGACACCGCAAAATACTATCACATCCTTGTCGGTCGCCGCGCAATAACGGCTCAACTCAAAAGAATCACCGACCATATCGGCGATATCCTGTATTTCTCCATCCTGATACAAATGTGCGACTATTATTGCGTTTCGTTCTTCTTTTAATCTTAAGATTTCCTTTTTTATGTCCATAATAAGCACCGATCACTAATTAATATTTTCTGTCCTGGTTAAAAGGCCGGACCTGATCGAAAAATCTTCTCCGGTTTTTCGCAACCTGGCGTTTCATTTTTATCATGTTGATAAAATCTCCGCTGAAGAAAAGGAGATAATTTAAAAATGCTATCAGGATACCTACTGCATTATACCATGCTCCGAACTGGATGGATCTTATCATCATGACTATAAGGAAAAGTGCGTCAAGCACTCCCAGATATTTAGCCTTTACAGGAAGCACGAAGAATATCATGAATTCCTGCTCGGGAAACAGCGTAGCAAATGCCAGGAACAGGGACATATTGAGATAGTATCCTGTCATCATACCTCCCCCGGAAAAGGCGTAAACAATAAACGCGGCTATTATTGAGCCCAGCATCCCCGTGAAATAATACAGGTTCAGCCTGAACTTGCCCCAGTACTGTTCCAGAGACGCACCCACCATATATATGAAATATACTGAAAACAAGATCCAGATGATATCGAAGGTTTCCGGAATAAAAACAAAGGTGATTATTCTCCATATCTCAAGATTATTAATAATACGGGCGGGGTTCAGACCAAGCATGGCTACCATGTTCGGAGCCAACGGAAAAATACTTAGCAAAAAGACTGCTAAGTTTATACCTGCTATATACAGTGTCAGGTTGCTTATGGCGTATCTTCCATACCGGAGTTCCAGCCTGGAGAGGCCTTTCATGCTAAATCACTCCTGAGATTTTTACTCATTTACCTTATTATACGGCAAATGAAATCTGAGTACAATGAGCTTTTAAAGAAACGCTTATTCGGGAAAAACACTTCTTTGCAAGACTCCTCTTTATTCTGCACATTTATTCGCTTTCACATTCAAGTGATAAAAGTTGGCTTTTTCTCATTCATCTCTCAATAAGGGAGTAAGTTCTCCTGTGTAACGGATATCCAGAAAATGCATGGCTCGTGTCATCGCGACATAAAGAAGCTTGGTATCCATGTTAATTTACAGGCTCTCCATGACGAAAAACGGGTCTGGCAAGAGGGACATCCGGCAAAGCCATTTTCCTGGCGACCATATTGGCAGCATCCATGATCTCTATCGTTGTCCTGTAGCTTTGCTCCAATGTGAGAAGTAGCGTTCTTCATAGTAGAGGCTGGCAACAGGCGCTCTCCAGTCAATGATCACAGGCTTCATGTCCTCACCCCGTATTAAGCACATCTTCCCTATATAGAGACTGTCGGGCTCGTTTCTGTCTTCCTCGTGAAAATCTATTCGGGCAAAATACGGCTTTTTTATCGCCTCAATGAGATTCTTTATCTTTAAGGCATAAGATCCCTGCAAGATCTTATATACAGACAAGTCGGTATAATCCAGTGAGCTGTCACTGCTCCCGAATTTTAACAAGCGATCGATTTCAGCGTCGATTTTTTCTTTATTTTGCCGAAATGCATCAAGATTCTCTTTTACCAGATCCAAAGTATATATAAGGTGATCATGCTCTTCCTTATATGCTTTGTGTTCTTTGCAAGACATGGCCTTCTCCCTGTATCTGTATGTTATATCCTCATTTTATGCTAATTTGTGAAAGAATCTTTATTATATTATAAAAAGCCGGGTATTGCAAATGCACAGGAGAGATTACTCACCTTTTATTTCTTTTGGTTTTTATGTATAATAAAACTTAATGAAATTTGTACAGGGGTACAAAATGCAAAGCAAATTTTGGACAAGAATAAGAAAGAAATACATGGATCTGAAGCTGAGCACGAAGATATTGACTTTCTATTCGGGCGTCCTGCTTATATCGGTAGTTTTAAGTACCTTGATTTATCAGAATGTTTATAACAGCACCATGTCGAAAAAGGTCAGTGAAGTTTCAGTCCAGACTCTCTATTCAATTAGTTCAAACATACTTTCAATGATCGAAAATGCCAAAAATCTGTCCAAAGTGGTGATTTCCAGCGATGAAATCCAGCAGCCCCTGAATCAGATATCACAAAATCCGTTCCAGAATGATTATACAGAGTACCAGAACATAATGAACACCTATATCTCAAGATTCATCGAAGCCTTCCCTTTTATATCTTCTATTTATATATACGACAGTGCAAGCCAAAGATACGGTATCGACAAAATGCACCTCAAAACTCTGAAAATCTCGGATATCTCCATGGCAGACTGGTACGGGTCTGCGGTAGAGGCCAAAGGCGGTTTTATATTAAGGCTGAATGCCGGCGGCATATATGAAGACACAGATAACGGTGAAAATTACATATCGCTTATAAGGATCATCAATGACATTTATACCCAGGAGCCTTTGGGCGTACTGATAATGAACATAACAGAAAGCTCGTTCGTAAATTCATACGCCGATATACTCAACAAATACAAGACCGACATCATGATCCTTGACGAAGAAGGCCATACTGTGGTGGATTTCAGAAACGATCAGCCCACCGATATTATAAATTCCCTTCTGTACAGTGAGAATGAAGACGGCAGCAATTCAAAGGTGGGAGACATTGACGGCAGAAAGTATCTGGTTTCATTATTGAAAATGCAGAAATACAACTGGAGCATTATAAGCTCCATGCCATTTGACGAGCTGTCAAAGGAATCGGCCATTTTCAACATAACCGCGATCTCAATTATAGTCCTGAACGCAGCCCTTATGTTTATGGGTTCTGTTGCCATTTCCCGAATGATAGCAACACCTATCAAGAAGCTTCTGGAAGCCATGAAAGGTGTGGAGCACGGCGATTTCAAGAAAGTGGAGATCGATGCCGGCGACGATGAAATCGGAAGCCTTCGGGATGCTTACAACATCATGATCATGGAAATACAGAATCTTATAGAAAAAGTGGTCGCCGAAGAAAAAATCAAGCGGAAAGCCGAGCTTGATGTTCTTCAGGCTCAGATCAAGCCCCATTTCCTTTATAATACATTCGATTCAATAAGCTCCCTTGCGCTCTCAGGGAAAAGCGACCAGGTTTATAAAGTGATGAAATCCCTGGGCAGCTATTACAGGGTAAGCCTCAGCAAAGGAAGCGAAGTTATTACAGTGGCCGAGGAGATCGATGTCGTAAGGAACTATATGGCCATCCAGCAGGTAAGATACGGTGATATTTTCACGATGCATTACGATATAGATGAAGCTGCGACCAAATACAAGATACTGAAGCTCATACTTCAGCCGCTGGTGGAAAACGCCCTGTATCACGGAATCAAGCCCAAGGGTGAGCACGGCAATATATATATCAGATGCAAGCAGCTTGAAGACCACATTGAGCTCATAGTGGAAGATGACGGAGTCGGAGTGAACAAAGAAACCATCGCCATGATTCTTGACAATCGGTATAGCGTGGATTCAAAATCAAGCTTCGGACTCAGGGGAACCATCGAAAGGCTGCGAATCTTCTACGGCATCAAGGATCCTGTTTCCATAAAGAGCGAACCCGGCTGCGGAACAACAGTGACAATACGAATACCGGTTGAGAGGAGGGAACAGTATGCCTCATGATTTGCTGAAAGTTCTTATAGTCGATGACGAATATCTGGTGAGAAATCTGCTCAAAAACTGCATCAACTGGAGAGAAATCGGATATGATGTTGTCGGTGAGGCATCCAATGCCCATGAAGCTTTGGATCTGGTCGAACAGCTCCATCCTGATGTCATTTTCACAGATATTTATATGCCGTTCATGGATGGTCTGGAATTCGGAAAGATCGTATTTGAAAGATACCCGACCATAAAAATCATCGTCCTTACCGGGTATGAAGAATTCGAATATGCAAAAAAGAGCGTCAAAATAGGCATAGCCGACTTTTTGCTGAAGCCCATCAATGACGATGAGATCCGAAAAGTTGCCCTGAATATCAAAGCAAAGATCGAATCTGAGCGAAACCAGCGGGAAGAGTATGCCCGCATGAAAAATCAGCTGGAAGAAAATCTTCCTTATCTGAAGGAAAAAATGCTCAACTCGATCATTCATAATACATATGATACCGGCAGCATCAACCAGCAGCTGGACTACTTCCATATTAAATTAAACCCTGATCATGTTCAGATAGCCGTAATCGAGCCTTCTATCCCGGACAACGAAGACAATTCGGGAGAGGAAGAACGGCTGGTCCTGAATATGCAATGTCTTGAACTGGTCTCCAGATATTTCAGGGATGATCAATATGTGAATGTCTTTATCGACAACAATCAGAATATCGTCGCCTATAACAGCGAAAAGGACCTTGAGTTTGCCGATTGCCTCGAACCGCTCAGAAACCTGATAATCAACAAGCTCAAGTGCAACATCTGCATTGGCATAGGGAATATTTACAACCATATGTCCAGAGCCAAAGCCTCATACAAGGAAGCCTGTGATGCCCTGAAATACAAGATAATCGCCGGGAAGAACCAGATCATCAGTTACAGTGATATAAACTTCCACCGTCCCGGAACCCATACCATACAGAATGATAACATGGACAGTCTGGCTTTTTATATTAAAGCGGGCATCAGGAAAAAAGCCCAGGAATTTATTGAGGCAGCTTTTTCCGAAAGCCTGCACAACGGTGCTAATATCGGGATCGAAACCATACGCGTTCTCGCTTCGGGTATCCTTTCGGTCATTTTGAACGTAATAACCGAACTCGAGATCCCCTTATCCGATATTTTCCCGAACAGTCAGCCCTTCGAGCAGATATTCAGGATCGATACCCTTCCTGAGATGAAGGAATATTTATTGAAGCTGTCTGAGAATGCTGTCAATATAATAACCAACATTCAGAACAAAAAGGTCAATCAGGCTATTGAAGACATTAAAAATTACATGCATGAGAATATGTCGGACCCTGATATGTCCCTTTCTCATACTGCGAAAAAGTTCTTTATGAACGGAAGCTATCTCAGCCGCATTTTCAAGCAGGAGACAGGCTATACTTTCGTGGAGTATCTTACCAAGATCCGCATGGAAAAAGCCATCAAGCTTTTGAAGGAAACAGATATGAAGGCTTATCAGGTCGCTGAATCAGTAGGTATCTCAAACCCTCATTATTTCAGCATATGCTTTAAAAAGTGGACAGGCGTTTCAGTCAATGATTTCAAAAAAACAGAAGTATAATAGTACATATGTTATAAAACTAACAAGTAAAAAAATTATATCTTTTAGAAAAATAACTTAATTCATATATTCCTCTTTCGATTTTATGATTATATTGCAGGGTGGTTACAAAATATACCACCAAAAAAAATCAAATAGGAGGAATACCATGAAAAAATTATTGGCAATTCTTATGATTCTGGCTCTTGTGCTGGGAATGGCCGCATGCGGATCTCAACCTTCAACTTCTCCTTCTCCTTCAGCATCGCAGCCCAGCCAATCATCACCGGCTTCTTCAGAGCCCTCAGCTGATCCTGTAACATTAAGGCTGATCACATGGGTTCAGGAGACAAACGAAAAAGCTATCGCTACTTTGAACGATGCTTTTTCAGCCAAGTATCCCAATGTCAGCTTTGATGTTGCCACTGTCGGCGCAAACGACTACCCAACTCTGTTGAACACCAGAATTTCAGCTGGAGATGTAGACCTTATCACTAACCTCTCTGCATTCGATACATATCCCCAGGAATTCACCAGAGGCGTTGAGCCGCCGGCATGGGAAACATTCATTCTGGCAGGAGCATACCTCGATATCACAGATCAGCCTTTCCTTGCAAACTGGGATCAGGGCATGATCAAGAACGCTGTTTCCTATAAGGGAAGAGTTTACGGTCTTGACATGGGCGCTGTTGGCTTCAACGGATTGTTCTACAACAAGACCATATTCGAACAGAATGGTTATAAAGAACCCGGAACATGGGCTGAATTCGAACAGATCTGTAACGATCTGCTTTCAAAAGGTATTTATCCTATCACCGTCGGCGGAGCTGACGCATGGCCTCTTACCTCTGTTGGCGTAAGCGGTATGGTCGGCGCTTTCGTAGAAGACTTTGACGAATATGCAAAAGGTCTGTGGGAAGGCACAAGAAAGCTCAACGACGCAGAATCCATGAGACTCTGGAAGAGATTTGAGCAATTGGTAAGCTGGCTCGAGCCCAACGTTATGTCCATCACATACGGCGACTGCCCTGGAAGATTCGTAGCAGGAAAAGCAGCAATGATGATCGATGGTACATGGAATGCCGGTGCTATTGAAAGCCTCGATCCTAACTTCCAGTACGGATACTTCCCGTTCCCCGGCGACGTTGACGGCAAGCCCAATCAGCTGCAGGGTAAATATGACATGCAGTTCAATATCTATGCTAAATCACCTAATGTAGACTGGTGTCTCAAGTACTTTGAATTCCTTTCACAGAAAGAGAATTATGAGCCGTTCGTAAGCGCGCTCGGCTTCTTCCCGACAATGCCCGGTGTAACATCCTCAAGCGCATTTGTTAATTCTCTCGCTGACAAGAACCAGAGATTCAAACCCGCTTGGGAAAAACACATCATCGCTCCCAAGGGTGTTGGTCAGTATGCAACAGGCCAGCTGTTCAACATCAACCACCTGAAAGCTCTTGGCGGTACTGTTGAATCTGTTGAGGAACTTGCAAACCTCGCTCAGGCTGACTGGGAAGCTGGATTAGCATCAGCTGGTAATTAATGAACCCCCTGTCCGGTGGCAATCCAACATTGCCACCGGACCCCATATTTACGACTAACCAATACAATTATTCTATTAATTGGCCCGTTCCTGTGCCGGAGTCCGGTACGGGAATTTGCCGATAAAATGAGGGTGATGATATGCAGCAAACAGCCAAAGCATCCTTCCCCAAGTGGGCATTATTAGCAGGAATCCTTCCCGCACTATTTTTGCAGGTCGCGTTGGGTTTGATTCCTTCAGTCATGACATTCATTCTGTCTTTTACAGATATAAGCGGAGTCAAAGGCGTGCCCTGGAAGTTCATAGGGCTTGCCAACTACAGAGAATTCTTTTTCCAGCAAAGCACCCGTGATTTGCTGGCGGTACTGAAAAATACTGTGGTATTTTGTATAGGTGTCACATTCTTTCAGAATCTGATCGCTCTTTTCATTGCATTGGCATTGAACAGCAAACTGATAAAAGGTAAAGGTTTTTTCAGATCTGTAATTTTCCTTCCTGTTGTTTTAGGCGTTCTGGTTACATCATATATCTGGATGAATACATTGAACCCCATGGAAGGCCCGATAGCCAAACTGATCGGATTGTTCGGCCTGCAAAGCGGATTTTTCGCTTCCGCAAGCTCGGCTCTTGCCTGTTGCATCTTTACTCAGATATGGTGGGCCATGGGATACTCGATGGTCATCAATCTGGCAGGTCTTCAGTCGATACCCAGTGAGCTTTATGAAGCAGGAGAAATCGATGGAACATCCAGCTGGCAGAAATTCAAATATATCACTTTCCCGTTATTATGGCCAACTATCAATGTCAACATCATGCTTGCCATTATAGGTTCTTTACAGTCTTATCAGATCATTTTGTTCACGACCGGCGGAAGAAACATGGCAACACAAACACTTGCAGCACGCGTAGTGTTCTTTGCCTTCAATATAAACTCCGGTTCAGGCGCAGGGGCCATGAGACAAGGCTACGGCGCAACCTGGGCCATGATTTTGTTCGTATTTATTCTGATCGCTACATTGATCTACCAGCGTGCGGTTAAGAGGAGGGAAGAAATGTTATGAAAAGACATATACCTTTGAAAATACTGATCTATACTTTTATAGCGATTTTAATGATCGTGTATATGTTCCCTCTCTTTTATGCCTTCAATACGTCAATAAGGACAAAGCTGGATTATATGGCCAATCCCTCAGGTCTTGCCAAGAGCATTCATTTCGAAAACTATGTTGAAGCGTTCAAGAAGGCCAATTTATCGGCTTACGTGGGAAACAGCCTGTTCTATACCGCTGTTTGCACGACAGCCTCGATACTTATGGCAGTATTCCTGGCCTTCCCGCTTTCAAGAGGATATCTGAAAATCGGCGGACTGATCATGGGGCTTTTCCTTATAAGCATGTTCCTGCCTGATGGAACCATACCGCAGTTCCAGATTCTTTTGCATTTAGGTTTATATGATACCCGTCTGGGGTATATGATAGGTATGATAGGTGGCGGCGGAACTCCCCTGCTTATGTTCTACGTGTACATAAAAGGTATCCCGCGTGATTTTGACGAGGCCGCTTCCATAGACGGCTGCGGATACTTCAGATATATGTTCACCATAATGATCCCGCTTATGAAGCCGGCAATCGCTTCGATGGCCATCATTACCGCCATCGGGATCTGGAATGACATAATCAGGGCCATTATCTACTTGTCAAACAAAAAATTATATCCGATAACCAGAGGTCTGTATGTCTTCAGAGGACAATATCAGGTCGATATGACGCAGCAGATGGCAGCACTTATCATGGTTGCCGCACCATTGATCATCATGTATGTGTTCCTGCAGCGCTATATCATTGACGGTGTGGTGGCAGGCGGTATCAAAGCATAATCGATATTTCACAGCAGTAAAGAGGTGCGACATGAGGAAATTGAAGGAATGCTTAATACTTGTATTGGTTTTTGCTTTAGCGGTATCCTCTGTTGCCTGCGGGCATACGAATTCCTTGTCAAGCCCTTCTGCTGTGCCGACCGGCACAATTGCCACCGATTTGCCCGAAAATGAAAAGATAAAATTAAAGCTCTGGCATATCTGGGTAACCGACTCGGATTCCAACAAGAGACCCTTCGAAAAGGTTTTGGCAGAATGGAACAATGCTAATCCCAATATTCAGATAGAGGCTGAGGCCGCAGAAAGCGAAGCGTACAAAGTCAAGATCCGTACGGCTATAGCTGTTAATGAGGCTCCCGATATCTTTTTCAGTTGGGGAGCAGGATTCGCCAAACCTTTTGTTAATGCAGGGAAAGTTTTGGCCTTAGATGACTATCTAGATGAAGAGATCCTTGACAAAATGGTTCCCGGAAGCCTGGAGAATTTCACTTATGACGGCAAAATATACGCACTCCCTACATTCATGATCGCAGGAATATTCTTCTGCAACCGGGAGTTGTTCGATAAATACGATGTCAAAATTCCCGATACATTCGATGAACTCCTTGAAGCTGTACGGATCTTTAAGGAGAACAACATCACCCCTATGGCAGTAGGGTTGAAAGACGGATGGCCGGGTATATTCTACCAGAATATCCTGGCTATAAGGACGGCCGGTATCGAAAAAACCATAGCTGCGCTTAACAAGGAGACGACTTTTTACCAGCCTGAATTCATAGAATCTGCTCAAAAGCTTGTTGAGCTGATCGAAGCAGGCGCTTTCCACAGCGGCAGCAGCCAGCTGACCCAGTATGAAGCAGAAAACCACTTCATCAGAGGACTTGTTCCGATGTATTATTGCGGGAACTGGTCTGCAGGCTCAATGGAAAGGATGAGTTCCCCTGTCAGGGGTAAGGTAGTGGCTAAAAATTTTCCCTATATCGAGGGTGCCGGGGGCAATAAAAACGGGTTCCTCGGGGGAGCCATAGATAATTTTATGATAAGCTCTTCTACTCAATATAAAGAAGAAGCAGTAACTGCCATGATCGAGATTTGCCAGAACCTGAGCAGGGAAAGCTACCTCGCGGGCGCAGGGCTTCCTGCCTGGAAAGTGGATGTTGACAGGTCGGAAATAAGCCCTCTTACAGCTCAGATTTCCGACCTGATCAAAGACAGTGAAGGCTTCGTTTTGGCATGGGATACTTTTTTGACCGGCTCAGACGCGCAAACTCACATAGAGCTGGTATCCGACATTTATGCAGGAAAACTTACTCCTGAAAGATTCGCAATCGAAATGCAGAAACTCAACATCAACCCGTAGACAGGCAATATCCGAAAGCAAAGACTATTTTTGTGTTTTAGGAAGGTAATCTATTATGGGAACAATGAAAAATACTCTCGAGTATATCAGCAAGAACGGTACGTTTCGTCTTCATAATCCTGCAAATATCCACGAACTGTATTTCCCGCTCTGCAACGAGTCCGGTCTGATGTCCAGCATCACGCCGATCCTTCATGGTGACTCAAAAATAGACCAGCATCATTTCATAACCCAGCCGGTAACTGTGGAAGATTTGCACAATACCAAATCGGCAAGGAATTTCTGGCTCAATATAAAAGGAAAAGGTCCATTTTCTGCAACGGGAAATTCTTCTTTACAAAACAGCCGCTATTTTACCGACAGAGATAAGGCTGAAAGAATAATCGAAGCCGGTCCGCTGTGGCATAAGCTCATATATAACGATCCTGATTACAAGGTATCATGCGAGATCATAAACTTTGTCCCGGCAAATGAGGACAAGGTCGAGATCATGTTTGTGAGCATCACGAATCAGGATGACCGGGAAATGGAGTTCACCCCCACATCCTCCATTCCCCTTTACTGCAGGTCTGCTGAGAATATCAGGGACCACAGGCATGTAACTTCACTTATCAATCGCCTCGAAATGCACGAAGCCGGCATTTCGGTCAAACCCTTGATAATGTTCGATGAACGTGGGCATAAGTATAATGATTATATTTATTACAGCCTGGGGACCGAAGGTGACGGAACCCTTCCACTGGGAGCATTCCCTTCAGTCCATGATTTTATCGGAGAGGAAGGCTCTTTTGAGTGGCCTGAGGCCGTCGTTCGCAATTTGAGCCCCGAAGCTTTCAGAGGCAAAAATATTGACGGCATGGAATATGTGGCCGCCCTGCGGTTCAAAGACTGTGTTCTCAAACCGGGCGAGAAAAAAGAATACATACTGGTAACAGGCATATGCACCGACAAGTCTGTTATAGATAAGGTATACAGCAGATACAACACCGCCGAAAAGATATCTGAAGCCCTTAACGAAAACAAGTCCTTCTGGGAAGAACTTGCCCAGAGGATTTCCTTCGATTCCGGCACGGAAGATTTCTCTTCCTGGATGAGCTGGGTAAGCCTTCAGCCTGTATTCAGGAAGATCTATGGCTGTTCCTTCCTTCCGTATCATGACTACGGAAAAGGCGGCAGAGGCTGGCGCGATCTCTGGCAGGACTGCCTCTCCCTCATACTGCAGGATCCTTCCAACGTAAGGCATTTATTGATAAACAACTATGCAGGTGTCCGTGCCGACGGCACCAATGCCACCATAATAGGTTCAAAGCCCGGAGAATTCATAGCTGACAGGAACAATATAGCCCGTGTCTGGATGGATCACGGCACATGGCCGTATCTGACCACAAGGCTTTATATCGATCAAAGCGGAGATTACAGTCTCCTTATGGAGAAACAGAGCTATTTCAGAGATGCTCTCATATTCCGCGCAAAGGTAAAAGACGAAGGCTGGTCGGAGGAAAAAGGCCTCAAGCTTACATGCAAAGACGGTTCAGTATATTACGGGACTCTGTTTGAGCACATCCTGGTGCAGCACCTTACAAGCTTCTTCAACGTCGGGGAACATAATATTATCCGTCTTGAAGGCGCTGACTGGAACGACACTCTGGATATGGCAAGGGAGAGAGGAGAAAGCACCGCTTTCACAGCCTTCTACGGAAGCAATCTCATAGGCCTGGCAGATCTGATAACAGAAGCAGGCAAGATCCTCGGATTCGACAGGGTCGAGCTGTTTGAGGAGCTCACTTTGCTTCTGGATACGATTGCCGGAAAACCCGATTACGACAGCATACAATACAAGCTCGACACACTTAAGGCATATCTGACCAGTGTAAGCCGGGACATTTCAGGAAATCAGGTGCAGATAAGCATTGAGGACCTGGCTTCCGATCTGAGAGCCAAAGGCAACTGGATCATAGATCATATAAGGAAAAACGAATTCATTACGACAAAAGACAATGACCGTTTCTTCAACGGTTATTACAACAACGACGGTCTTCGTGTCGACGGCGAATTTCCTGAAGGTGTAAGGATGAATCTCACCGCCCAGGTGTTCACGACCATGTTCGGACTGGCTGACGAAGCTCAGGTCGAGGCAGCCTACAAGTCCACCGTCAAATATCTTAAGGATCCTGTGACCGGAGGCTACAGGCTGAACACTCCTCTGGGACCTAACCAGCTGAACTTCGGAAGAGGCTTTGCATTTGCCTATGGTGAAAAGGAAAACGGCTCGACCTTCAGCCACATGGCCGTCATGTATATGAATGCCCTTTACAGAAGGCGCTTTGTAAAAGAAGCATATGACATCTTCAAATCCCTCTACACATTGTCGAACAACACAAACGTTTCAAGAATCTATCCTGGCATCCCCGAATATTTCAACGCCTCAGGAAAAGGGTTATACTCATACCTGACAGGCTCGGCAAGCTGGCTTCTTATGACGGTCCTTACCGAAATGTACGGAATTCGCGGAAAGGGCGGGAATCTGATCATTGAGCCGAAGCTCATGGCCGAACAGTTTGACGACGGTGGTGAGGCTCATTGCAGAACAACATTCAGAGGCAGGAACATCATAGTAAAATACATCAATCCGGGTCGTCTGGAATACGGTCAATATCATATTAAAAAGGTATCAATAAACGGGTCCGATCTGGAAGTGGAAGCCGGAAGCAAATATATCGAGTTATTCTGGACTGTGCTTGGATCGTTGCCTGAAAAGCATCTTAACATAATCATTGAGCTTGGTTGAATAGATCATGGTATATAATTTGATCTTAATATAGAGCGGAACGGATCGTTATATAAAGGGGGGCCATGGATATGAAATTTGGATTTTCAAGCAATTTTTTAAGAAACACCAGGATCCAGACACGTCTGATTACAGGATTTTTGCTATTATCCATCATTCCGCTTCTGCTGACAGGTTTGATATCGTACAATTCGTCCAGCAAGGCAATCGCTGAGAAAATCGATGTATCAAACCGCGAATTGATCGGTCAGCTCAGCATAAATATTCAGAATCTGCTATCCGAGTATGAAAAGGTATCGATGGAGATGCAGATGTCTGATGAAGTCCAGAAGGTCAATTTCCTTGAGAATCTGGACACGCTGGAGCAGAATGTGAGGAAGAATGCTCTACAGGCTCTGTTCAGAAAAAAAACTTCCTCCATGAAGCATCTGTTCGGAACCGGAGTTATTCTTTACAGCAAAACCGTAATAGCCTATGATACTGTTCCCGGACTGAGCGCAGACAGCGAACTAATTGATTTTCTCTACGACAGTGCCATTGAGTCCAACGGGCTTCCAATATGGAGTATAAGAAAGCTCTCTGATACGCAAAACGCACTGGTCCTGACAAGAAAAATCATTCCTGAGGGATCATCAGGTGCCGGCCGGGCAGTAGGCGTTTATTATATTTTGATCCGTGAACCCAATTTCTGCGAAGCCACCATAAAGAATATAAATCTAGGAACAGGCTCCAATCTCAGTATCATAACCGGCCAGGGCACGGTGGTATCGAGTACCGACGGGAAATTCGGCACTCAGTACCATAATCCGGAGCTGATCTCTTCTCTGCCGGAACTGGCTGATTCAAAGGAAAACATCCTGGTAAAATCAATAGGTAATAGTCTCGTCACAGCTTCGAAACTGGGAAAAAATCTGGACTGGTATCTTGTGGGTGAAATACCATACAGCTACCTCAACAGAGAGTCAGCCGGCATACTTACTCAAATAATCATGCTTGCAGTCGGCTGTCTGGTTTTGGCTTTATTGTTGTCGGTCATTATCGCGAAAGGTGTTTCCGATCCCCTGAAAAAGCTTGCCCGGAGCATGAAGGATGCCAGTGAAGGCAATCTGACCATCAATCTGGCCGATAAGAATAAAGACGAAATAGCGCAACTGATCAAAGACTTCAACAGCATGCTTGCAAAAATACGATCACTGGTGGGAACGGTCCAGCAGTCAGGCCAGGCCGTACTTTCCTGTGCATCCGAGATAACTGCGCTTTCAGACAAAAGCTATTTGTTCTCAGAGCAGATATCCAGCACCATCCAGGAGATTGCAAAAGGCGCCAGCGAGCAGGCTTCAGACATATCCGACGGCATGCAGTACATGAACAAGCTCTCTCACGATATCCAGAAGGTCAGCACCGATACGGGAAATGTCATGTCTGTTGTCAATGATACGAAGGAATTGAGCGCAAATGCCCTTTCTGCCGTGACTGCCCTCGAAGAGAAGGCCATGTCCACACGTACTGTCAATGAAAAGGTTGTCAGCGATATGAACAACCTTAACGCAAAAATGAAGGAAATCCAGAAGATCATCGGCGTCATAGTAAGCATTGCAGAGCAAACCAATCTTCTTTCCCTCAATGCTTCCATCGAAGCGGCAAGGGCCGGAAAAGCCGGTCTGGGATTTGCAGTCGTTGCCGAAGAAATTCGGAAGCTGGCTGACAAGACCCGTGAAGCACCATTGGTTATTGCAAATATCATTACCGAGATCCAGAAAGATACTGAAATAACCACAGAGGCAACGAACAATGCCAGCGTGATAATAAATGAACAGATACAGGCTGTCCATGACACCATCGATGCGTTCAAGACCATACTTTCAGCCATGGATGGCATTTCAGAACAGATAAGCAACATGGAGACTTCTGTAAATGAGATCACTGCGACAGAAAAGAAAACCCTCAGGATTTTCGAAAGCGTATCATCAGTGTCTGAGGAAGCTGCTGCAACGTCTGAGGAAGTCGCGTCAGCCACAGGAGAGCAGATCCAGGGAGCCGAGGATCTCAACAGGCATGCCAAAGAACTCGAAAAAATGGCCGAGCAGCTGCGTAAGGCTATCTCACAATTCAAGCTTCAATGAGCAAACTGGATGTTTGCCGTTGTTTGCATATCTCACCTTCTTAGCAGGAGGAGAGGGATAAAATAAATTCTATCCCTCTCCTCCGGTTATATTTACTATGAACTTAAAAATTTGCCCGGGGCCCCTAATGAGACCACCCCTGCTCTCAATAAATTTTGTGGCTGTTACAGAGCTGTCATTCAGGCTATATCATCCTCTTAATGCTCCGTCTGCTATCCCCTCCAAAATCCGCTTTTGGAAAAACGCATAAAAGATTATTACCGGAATGGCGGCCAGGATAAGTGCACTCAGAATTGCCGTCCAGTCGTTGTTGTATTGTCCGAACAGTGTATTTGTCGAAAGAAGGAGGGTATATTTTTTACTGTCTGAGATAACGATCAGCGGCAGTAAAAAGTCGTTCCAGATCCATAAAACATTTGTAATGCAAATAGTTGCTGTGATCGGCTTTAAAAGCGGCAAGACAACAGAAAAGAATGCGTGGAGCCCGCTGCTTCCGTCTATTGCCGCAGCTTCCTCAAGCTCATAGGGAATACTTTTGACGAAGCCGTGATACAGAAAGACCGCCATGCTTACTCCAAGACCCGCATACACAGCGGAGAGTCCCAGAATGGAATTCTTGATCTTAAGAACAAGGACCACCTTATAAAGCGGGATCATGATGGAGCTGAACGGTATTATCATAGAAAGCACGAATACACTGAATATTATTTTTGACAGCCCGGTTTTGGTACGGCACAGCTTCCAGCCTGCCAGGGAGGAAAAAAGGATTATAAGAGTCACGCTTGACCCCACAAGCAGGACATTGTTGCCCAGGCTGCGCAGATAGTGCATCTTATTAAATGTGCGAATATAATTATCGAACTTAAGACTTTTCGGGAAAGACATCACATTGGTCAGAAGCTCTCCGTTGGTCTTGAATGAATTCATCAAGGCCATCAGCAGGGGGAAGAGGCAGAAAAACCCTGCAACCGCCAGGAAGATGTATACGAGTAAGTCAGATAAAAATCGCCGGTTCTTCATAACTCCTGCTCCCTTTCCTTCATAAGTTTAAGCTGGATCATGGTGATTATGATCACGATGACCAGAAGCACCAATGATTTGGATGTGGCATATCCATAACGTATATTGCCTTTGAAGGCTTCTTCATATATGTTTATGGCAACTGACTGGGTCGCTCTTCCCGGACCTCCCCCTGTCAGGGTATAAATGACATCAAACACCTGGAATGCCGAGTTTAATGTCCAGAATATACATATGGTCAGCGAATGGCTTATGAGAGGCAGCGTGACGTTCCAGAACTTCTGCCATGAGTTTGCGCCATAAAGCTCTGCAGTCTCTATCAATGAGCCCGGAACGCCCTGGATGGCAGCCATATATATAATCATCAGATACCCCACCGAGCCCCATGCCGAAACGATGATTATGGCTATGAAGCTGTATTTGGGATTGCCTATCCATGACTGGTCCAGGAACTTAAGTCCCCAGTTGTCGGCCATATAGTACAAAACCTTGGTGAATATGAACATCCACATGTACCCGCCGATGACCATGCTTATCATGTTGGGCATATAAAAGAGGGTCCTGAAAAAGCCTTTTGTTTTCCTGCGGCTTTCGATGGCAATAGCAAGTGTCAGTGCCATTACATTGCACACTACGATCATGGCAGCGACATATTTCATGGTAAACAGGACCGACTGCCAGAAATATTTATCCTTAAACACTTCCAGAAAATTCGCGATGCCCACGATTTCGTAAGTTTTGTTTATGCCGTTCCAGTCGGTCAAAGCATAGAATACGCCTGAAAAAGCCGGATACAGCTTAAAAATTATATAAACGATGAGAGCCGGCGTTGCATAGATCAACAGGTTCACGTTTTGCTTCCATTTTTTAATGATAGTCATTCACCTCGCTGCCATAAATCAAGGAGAGAAAACGTCAAACAGCCATAATATGTACTTATTACGGGATATTGAACTGTTTTCTCCCCTTTTTCCTCACGATCAGTCAGTTATGTTTTATTGGCCCTGATATTCCTGTTTATTTGGATATTTTATTTGCGTTCCTGAACGCTTCATCAAGGCGTCTGATGATCTCTTCCTTTGTAACCGTTCCTATATAGTACTCCTGAAGAAGCTTACCCTGCTCATCTGTCACTGATGAAGGCAATACCAGATCCTGATATGCGCGTCCCCTTGCAACATAGTCAGAAGCATCGGCAACCCAGGAAGCGGATTCATAATCGTGGCATGTAGCCAGAGGATTGAAGCCGCAAGACTGGAACAATTCTGAAGAGTCTTCATCATCAAGCACGTAATTTGCGAACTTCAGGGCAAGATCCATCTCCTTGCTGTCGGGATGAACGGCAAGTGTGGTCGAGGTTGCAAGATTCACTCGTGTGCAGTTCTCGTTTTCATTTACGGGAAGAGCAAGAACGCCAAGCTTCATGTTCGGATTTGTGTCCATGATGGTTTTTGCTGCCCAGGTACCCTGTACGAACATGGCTGCCTTTCCGTTTGCGAAATCAGCCGCGCCTGCCTCTGATCCCTGTTCCATGGCTCTGTCGGTACCGTTCTTCATTATAAGATCGATAGGTCCGAAGATATCCCTTACTTCTTCGTAAGAGCCCTGATCGGCATACATGCGGTCGACCCAGTCGGTTAATTCGCCCGAAACCTTACCCCCCAATGTCAGGGCGGTCATCAACTGGGGAACCCACTGTTCCTGGAATGCCAGCATAAAAGGTGTATACCCTTTTGCCTTTAGTGCTTCGCAGATGGCCTCAAGATCGCTGAGTGTTTTGGGCGGCTGAAGTCCGCATTCATCAAAGATATCCTTGTTGTAAAGAACGCCCCAAGCCATGCTTTCGAGGGGAACAGCCACCAGTTTGCCCTCTGCTGTAACGGTTTTCTTTACGTCAACATATATTTTGTCGGCCAGTGGTTCATTCGAAAGGTCGGTAAGATTGCCTGCCTTATAGTATGTCCCGATATTGTTGGCGTGCAGTGTGTAAAGATCAGGTGCATCGTCGCCTGTCAGACGGGCCTGAAGGATGCTTTCATACTGATCTGAGCTTGGCATTTCCAGATTGACCTTCACCTTGATGTTCTCTTCCTTGAGCATTTTTTCCTCAAATTGTCTGCAATAGGTTTCCCACTGATCCATATACTGCGGGAAGCTCATCATGATAGTCAGTTCTGCTTCACGAGGAGCTGCCGGAGTGGGATTTCCTGAAGAAGCAACGGGAGATTTGCTCGGAGCCGGTGCATTGCCGCCACAGGCAGTTAGGGAAAACACAACGCATAGTGCCAAAGCGATTGCCAAAAACTTTTTCATTTCAATTCCTCCTTGTTTTTGATGAAAAGCTGCTGTCAGCTCTACTATGAGACTATCCGTTTCTGACTGAAAATGCATTTAATGTTTTTATCCATTTTCATTGTCATTTTTTAATTTTCACGGATCTCTCCGGGTGTTTTCCCATAGTATTTCTTGAAGACTTTATAGAAATGAGCCTGGTCAAGATATCCCACCATCTCCCCGGCTTCCTTTATAGGTATCCTGTAATCCAGGATAAGCTCCTTTGCCTTTTTCATGCGCTTTGCAGTAACATATTCCGAAAAGCCTTCTCCAACCTCAGCCTTGAATACCTTGCTCAGATATTCCTTGCTGACATAGAACTTCGCTGCCGTATCCTCCAGGGTTATTCCTTCGGTAAAATGCTCGTCGATATAATGCCTGACCTTGTTTATGTCAAGCTTATTGCGGCTGCGCTGAAGCTTCAGCATTGAATCTGCAGCATAACAATACAGATCGCATATGAAATCCAGTATTTCTTTCAAGGTATTCTCCCTGCGAAATACAAAGGAAGTTTCTTTAGTACCGAATACCTCCCGGAGTATGAACCCTCTGCCTGAAATGGTGCGCTGAAGGGCGTTCATCAACGTATAGTAAATGCAGATGAGGATTTCCTTCCCTATGCTGCCCTTCTCGTTCTCTGATATCAGCTGCCGCATCAGTTCGAATTTGCTCCTTATGATGTTCTCGTCATAAGAATGGATGGCGTCGCAGGCACTTTCTCTCAGGGAGTAAAAATCATCGGCCCACTTTACATTCAAAAAATCGCCGGTCAGAGCAACGTTATGCTGTTCCTTTCCGGATTCGGCATTCAGGATCTCGGCGCAGTGCTTCAATTGTGAATTGAGCTCTTCAGCCTTTATGGGCTTGAGCAGGTAATCGGTAGCGCCCAGCTTGAGAGCGCCGCGGATATAATCAAAATCATCGTATCCGCTGATGATAATTACAAGGGTATCCTTTCCTTCCCTGCGCAAACGGGTCATAAGCTCGATGCCGTTTAAATGGGGCATGCACACATCAGTCAACACGATATCAGGTGATAGCTGCTGGATAAGCTCATAGCCAAACTCGCCGTCTGATGCTTCACCGGCGAGCTCAAGGCCGATCTCTTCCCATTCTACAAGGCTTTTTATCACTTCACGGGTCCATGGCTCATCATCTATGATGACCACCTTATATGCCATTGGATTTAGCCACCTCCCTGACAGCCTTCATCAGCACTTTTACGACCGTTCCCTGGCCTTCGGTGCTGTCGATCGAGACTCCATAATTCTCCCCGGGATATTTAAGGCGGATCCTCGAATCAACATTGCAAAGGCCGATATGAGCTCCTGCGCCCAGTGCATTCTCGGCATCACTTGATAATCTTTCCCGGATCTGAGCAAGCTTTTCCGGAGAAATACCAAGCCCGTTATCCTCTACAGTCAGCAGCAGATCTCCATTGGGAGTCACTTCTCCTGTCATCTTTATCTTCCATGAACCGGATCTGTTTATAAGGCCGTGCTCAAAGCTGTTCTCCAGCAAAGGCTGGAGGATCAGCTTGGGGATCAGGCAATTCTCTGCTTCTTCGGTGACCTCGGCAGAAAACTCGATGCGGTTGCCAAACCGTTGGTTCTGAATGGTTAGATAGCTGTACAAATAATGGATCTCTTCCTTCAGACGGACCATTTCTTTAGAAAAATTCAGCGAATACCGCATTATATCGCTTAATGCAACTGTTATATTATAGATTTCCGGAGCCTGCTTCTTAAGAGCTATGCCGCCGATAGCCTGAAGGGTATTATTCAGAAAATGCGGGTTTATCTGAGCCTGCAGAGCGCTGATCTGCGCATCACGCTTCTCTATTTTGCTGCGGTATTCCTGTGCCACCAAAAGCTGATTTCGGGCTATCATTTCGCCGAAGCTCTTCTGAAGGACCCCGATCTCATCCTGACGCGAAACAGGTATGCTTACTGCAGAACCGTCAAGAAGCGTTGTCCTCATTTTTGAGGAAAGATCTATGATGGGCTTGCTTATAATATTGGAAAACAACACTGAGCACAGAACTGAGGCTATCAGAGATATGACAGCTGCCATCAGGCCTCCGATCAGTGTTTTACTGAGCGTCGAAACTATATTCCTGTTTGGTACCGACGATAAGATCTGTATTTTCCCGCCATTGACCGGACGATAGAACCAGAAGTACCCATCCTGTATGGTCTCCCCTGTGTCTGATGACCTCAGACTATCCAGAACAGATAAAAGATAATCATTGCTGAATTCCTCCCCGGTGCCGTAAGCCGCTTCGATCAGTTCATCCTGATCGTTGAATATGATTACTGATTCATCATCAGTCATTCTTATGTCTCTTATGATGTCCTGGATCTCATATGGCCGCAAATGAATAACAACAAGCGCAATAGGTTTGTTGTCCTCAAAGCGTGTCATCTGATGCGCCAGCAAAATTTCCCTCTGGGTGCGCATGAAAACTATGTTCGTCTGCAGTGAAGGATCTCTTTTCTTCCATTCCTCCAGGCGGTCGCCGGTTTGTGTAAGCGATGCTCCCGAACGCGCGGCTATGAGCACTGTATCGTTGGAAAGGTTATATATATCAATGGAATTTATATTACTGTCCATACTTATGGCAACGTTCATTGCCGATATCAGGCGCAATTTCGCTGCATAGTCGGGCTCTTCACCGGTCAGGCTCCATCTGAAAATATCGGATTTCAGTTCGGTATTTGCTTCAAACTTATAGAACTGGCCGGTATAATTCTGAGTTTCGGTATCAAGCCTGTCCTGCAGCCATCTGATACTCATGCGTCTGTTGAATATGAGCTGGTCGCGCATGTTTTTATAGGTATTGTTCAGGGCAATAATGGTGACTATCAGAACGGGTATCACCGAAAATCCGATCATGCTGAACAATATTTTCTTTCTGATGGACAGCTTCTTCAGGCTATTCATACTCACTCCAACTATATGATTTTATTCGTATACTTAACTGTTACACTTATTAATGCACGTTAAACATGATATTATATACTGATCCATTTTCAGTATAGCAGGTGCCGGCTTTCCGGTCATTCAACATTCTTGGCATCAGCTATTGTATTTTATTGAAGTGCTTTTTGATTCCAGCCTTTAAATAAAAAGAGAATGGGTTATAAGTCACCCATTCTCCTTCTTTGATTTTTCGTTGATCAACCGCATTTGGAATAACCGCAGCTTCTGCAGATGACGCAGCCGCCCTCATGCTCGACTTCGCTGCCGCACTCCGGACAATTTTTCATGTTCTTTGTATTGTTATCAGACGGATCATATGTTTTGGCCGTCGGTTTCGGTATGTTTGGATTGTATATTTCTATTGGCACCGGATTGCCATTCCCGTTGCCATTCCTGTGGTTCATGACCTTCTGGATAAGGCGTCCTATAGCGTCAGGACATGACAATACCTTAAGACCTTTCTGACGGATTGTCGACGGGCAGCGTATGCCTTTCAGCTGCTCTACGATGGCTGCTTCATCAACTCCTGCCCTGAGTGCGATGGAAACCAGTCTGCTTGTAGCTTCGGACTGTGACGGGCAGCCTCCGGCTCTTCCCGTATTTGTGAACACTTCGCAAATGCCGTTTTCATCATAATTGACAGTTACGTACAGATTGCCGCAACCTATCCTGAACTTCTCAGTGAATCCGGTCGTAACTTCGGGCCTTGGTCTTGGTTTTATGTTTTTATAAATGATTTCACATGCATCATTGCAGTCTGCGCATGCCGAATTGCAGGGATAATTTTTCGTCTCTTCTTCTGCTTTTTCCTTTTCCTTGCCTTTCACGCTGCCTATATTCAGAACCTGCATGTCACGGCTTCCATCCCTGTAAATGGTCACGCCTTTGCAGCCGGTTCTGTAAGCCAGGTGGAATACTTCGGCGACATCGTCTATCTTCGCATCATTCCTGAGGTTAACCGTCTTTGAGACCGCATTGTCTACATGGCGCTGGAAAGCGGCCTGCATCCTGACATGCCATTCGGGCACTATATCATGGGATGTGACATAAATATCCTTTATATCCTCAGGTACCTCAGCAAGGCCGTGAACTGATCCTTCTTTTGCTATGGTCCTCATCAGCTCTTCCGAGTAGAATCCTCTCTCGATGGCCACTCTCTTGAAGTGAGGATTTACCTCTACCAGTTCGGTTCCATCCATTACGTTCTTGATGAATGAGATGGCAAACAGAGGCTCTATTCCGCTGCTTACCCCCGCGATTATGCTCAGGGTTCCCGTAGGCGCTATGGTCGTGGTAGTGGCGTTTCTCATCCTTCTTCCGGACTCTTTGTATATGCTCTTGTCATAGAAGGGGAATACACCTTTGATCCTGGCTATTTCTTCGCTCTTCAGCTTGGATTCGTAATCAATGAAGCCCATTATCTCCTCGGCAAGCCTTTCAGCCTCGACTGAATCATAAGGAATACCGAGAATAAGCAGAAGATCGGCCCAGCCCATGATTCCAAGACCTATTTTTCTGGTGCCCCTCGTCATTTCTGCGATCTCTTTCAGGGGATAGTTGTTCACATCGATAACATTGTCAAGGAAATGAACTGCTTTATGAACGGTGTCACGGAGCTTGTCATAATCGACCTCGAAACCATTCTCACTCTTTTTGACCATGGCGCTTAAGTTGATGGAGCCGAGATTACAGGATTCATATGGCAGCAGGGGCTGTTCACCGCAGGGATTGGTGCTTTCTATATCGCCTAATTCGGGTGTTACATTGTCACGGTTTATCCTGTCAATGAAGATTATACCGGGTTCACCGTTTTTCCATGCCATCTGGACTATTTTGTCAAATACTTCGCGGGCATTCAGGGTTCCTCGCTTTTCCCCGGTCCTTGGATCTGTCAGATCATAGTCCCTGCCCTCTTCAACTGCTTCCATAAAGGCTTCGGTGAGAGCCACACTGATATTGAAATTTGTAATATCGTTATTATCCTGCTTGCAGGTGATGAACTCCATTATATCGGGGTGATCCACCCTCAGGATCCCCATGTTTGCGCCTCTGCGTGTTCCACCCTGCTTTACGGCCTCGGTAGCTGCGTTAAAGACCTTCATGAAGCTTACCGGTCCGCTGGCTACACCCCCTGTGGAATTGACGCTTGCACCTTTCGGGCGCAGTCTGTTGAAAGAGAACCCGGTCCCCCCTCCGCTTTTGTGGATCAAAGCCGCATTTTTCACACTGTCGAAAATGCCTTCCATGCTGTCCTCTATGGGAAGTACAAAACATGCCGATAACTGACCTAAAGGCCTTCCGGCATTCATAAGAGTAGGTGAATTAGGTAAAAACTCAAGATTGGCCATCATGTTGTAAAAGTCGGTCTCGATCGCTTTAAGCTGCTCCTCCGACACGTAATCCCTGTCGGCGGAGGCAACGCTTTTTGCTACTCTTCTGAACATTTCATCGGGTGTTTCAATGACCTTCCCGTCTTTATCTTTTGCCAGGTACCTTTTTTCCAGAACTTTGATAGCATTTTCGTTCAGCGGCATTGCTTTCTCCTCCGTTAATCAATTTTTTTAATATATATTGTATATATCGTACAACAAAACAACAATATATAGTATATTGTCAGTGTAATCTATTATATATTCCAGGAATCCATATTTCAATACTTTTACTTTTACAAACCTTCAATTTAAAAGTGTCATGGCCAAAAATTGTTAATTCAGTATCGTCAAACACAAGGGGACGGTTCCTCTGTGCACTTTTTATCATTTTGACTATTCAATAGTGCACAGAGGAACCGTCCCCTTACAAATGGTGCTCGAGGCCGGACTCGAACCGGCACGGAGGGTTAGTCCGACGGATTTTAAGTCCGTTGTGTCTGCCTATTCCACCACTCGAGCAAATACAGCATAACTATTCTACATCATGACACATATGGTGTCAAGAAGCCTTAACTTGTAATTTACGGGACTTTCGGGCTCTTCAGACTCCAAAAACCGACCGGTCATCCGGGCCTTAAGCTTGCCTGTTATCCGGCTCAGCCTGAGAACTGCCTACCATATATTTTTTAATTCTGGATATTGCTTCCTTATCCAGTTCGGCTTCAACGATAGAATTATTTTCATCATATTCCACTGATAAAACTTTACCGTTCTCGTACAACCAGGACAACACCCATCCATCCTGGAACGGAATGGCCAGTTTAACTTTAGTACGTACTTCAAGGAGCATTTCCTGAAGGTATCGCTTAAGATTATCCAAACCGTACCCTGTTTTTGCCGATATTTCGATTACAGGCCTGTCGGAAGCGATCCGGATGCGGTTATCGTCATTTGTCTTGTCGATCTTGTTAAGCGCTATTATTGACGGCTTTTGGCCCGCTCCCAATTCATCCAGTATACTGTCGACTATTCTGATATGATCTTCGGCATAGGGATCCGATGCATCAACGACAAGTACAAGGACATCGGCAAAAACCGCTTCTTCAAGGGTCGATTTGAAGGCATCGATAAGGTGGTGCGGAAGCTTCCTTATAAATCCCACGGTATCGGTAACAAGGATCATATCGTTATCGTCCATCTTCAACTGGCGCGTCGTTGTATCCAATGTGGCAAAAAGCTGGTTTTCGGCATATACGTTGGAGCCGCAAAGCGCATTCAGCAATGTGGATTTGCCTGAGTTCGTATAACCCACCAATGCGGCAACAGGCACTCTGTTTCTTTTTCTCTCTGCTCTTAACAGACTCCGCTGCTTTTTGATCTCTTTTAGCTGTTCCTTCAGGGTGCCTATCTTGCGGCGGATATGTCTTCTGTCTGTTTCGAGCTTTGTTTCTCCTGGACCTCTTGTTCCTATTCCCCCGCCAAGCCTGGACAATGCGAAGCCTAAGCCCTGGAGCCTTGGAAGATTGTATTCCAGTTGGGCAAGCTCCACCTGGATTTTTCCTTCCCTGCTTCTGGCGCGCTGTGCAAAAATATCGAGGATCAATCCTGTTCTGTCAATTACCTTGACCCCTAGTGCTTCTTCAAGGTTTCTTTGCTGCGAGGGAGAGATCTCCTCGTCAAATATCACTAAATCAGCTTCATTTGTCTGTACGAGCAAGCCAAGCTCTTCGACCTTGCCTCTGCCTATGAGGAAAGCAGCATCACGACTTTCCCGGTTCTGAATGATCGATGCCACTACCCTGGCCCCGGCTGCCTGCGCAAGCTCCTTGAGCTCTGTTATGGAAATATCGGCCTCGCTGACACCCAGAATATTTTTTGTTTCCTGTGTTCTGACCCCTACCAGGACGGCTCTTTCCTGTTCGTTTTTAAGGATTTCGGCATGCTGCTCCCTTAAAAATTCATCAGCCTCAACGATATATTCGATCAATGCCTCAAAATCCTCTTTATCTTCAGAGTATGGTCCGAAGATCTCCACATCCTCCACCGATAAAGCCGACGGTAAGGCAACATAGATCTCAGCTGGTTTTTGGTCTTTTACTCCGACAGCAGCCATCATATCCAGCCTGAGCGCTTTCAGTGAGCTGATATCTGCAGCCGAAAGCATGCCGTTTTCATTGGGATGAGTGTGGATGCAGCGAACTCCGGAAAGCCTGAATTTGCTTCTTCTGCCTTCAGCTTCGTTAAGGCTGACGATTTTTGAATCGCCGACGCAAACATCGGTGATATGGCCTTTCCTGTCGATATAGACTGCTATTTCCCTGTTTATCGATCCTGAAATCTCGGACAATGTGTTAATCAATTCTTCGGTCCAGAGTTTGTCCTGCGGGATGTCAAGACTGTAAAGGTCTTCAAGAGCTTCGATAACACTGCTTTTCAAGCCCTCTGTACTACCACTTATATCCATTATTACCTTCCGTTATGGGATAGATTTTATATTTATATTATACCATAAGTTTTTTGCTGCAATTTTACTCCGGAACTATAAAAATAACAGTTGCAATCCGGCAGTAATCGGCTGACAATCTCTCCCGGCTGATTGTTTTTGATTATAATAAGGGTATAATTCTATTTGACCGAACATACAAAGGAGAGATGTCTGCTATGTTGAATAAAAAGGAAACCGCATTGCTGGTAATCGATATGCAATACGGAGGAGGTGCTCCGGACGGTTCTCTGGTAAAAATGCTGAACGTCGATGTAACCAAACAGGAGGATATAGTCACTCCGATCATAAAATTAAAGGATTTCTTTAATGAGAACAGAATGCTGGTCGTCAATATCAAAACCGAATATGAAGAGGACTTCAGTGACTGGCCGATGCTGGCTGAAAAATTTGAAGTAAAAAAGTACAGGCACTTTATCAAAGGCTCACCTGACGCAGAAATCATTCCACCTCTTGCTCCGCGCGAAGGTGAAGAACTGATAATCAAAAACAGATGGAATGCTTTTTTCAACACCAACCTGGATGAGCTTCTTAAGAGTAAAAACATTAAAAATCTTATACTCGTCGGTGCTGCGACAGATGTATGTGTACTGGAAACCTGCAGTTACGCTTTTTCTTTGAATTACAACTGTATCGTACCAGTTGAGACCACAGCATCTTTCAATGCCGAAAGAAAGAAGATGGGACTTGAAATGCTCAAATTCGGACGAGCACAGGTCGTTGATCTGGAAGAAGTATACAGGATGTTCGTAAGCGTCAAACGCTGGCAGACAGCACTAAGATCTATCAGGCTTCTTACCGCCTAACCATTTATCAAAAGCATTGGAGATTTCAATCCTAAATTCTTCATCCGACAGGCCAAGGGCAGTTCCG
>DULR01000008.1 GCA_012840245.1 Clostridiaceae bacterium | reverse complement strand
GTACCCTTGCTCGAACATTGGTACATTAAAACAGAAGCGCTTTCCTTTCTCTATGATGATATGGACATTATATCCATCAATAACTGGACAGGCAATACCGTCAGCTTACTGACATTTTGCGGCGGCGAAAACAATAAATGAACAGGCCACCGCCTTTGCTGTCCCAGAAAAGTTTTATGAGTTCGTCGGTCAGAGTTAATGCTTTCTTAAGGTAATCCGGCTCATAGGTTGTTTCATAGAGCTCGATCAGACCCATCACAAAGAATGCATAATCTTCCGAATAAGCGAGAATATCAGCTTTTCGGTCACGATATCTGGAAAGCAGCCTTCCATCTTCTCTCACTAGATTATTAAATATGAATTCAGCAGCCCTGATGGCAGCCAGGGTATACCGTTCATCATGGAGTATCCTTCCTGCCATGGCCATTGCTGCGATCATAAGGCCATTCCAGGATGTAAGTATCTTGTCATCCTTAAATGGATGTATACGTTTTTCCCGTTCCCTGAACAGTTTTTCTCTGGACTGATCATATCTTTTTATGTCTTCAAATGAATTATCTTTGTTTATCAGATTAGGTATGTTTTTACCTTCAAAATTACCTTCCCTGTTAATATTGTAGAACCGGCAAAAGTCCTCTCCTTCTTTATCTCCTAATATCTTCATGATTTCATCAAGGGCCCACAGATAGAACTTGCCTTCCACTCCTTCCGAATCGGCATCTTCGGCGCAGTAGAATCCCCCTTCAGGCGAAGTCATGTCCCTTAGAACGTAAGACAGGATATCGCCTGCTATCTGTCCATACTTTGAGATTTGTGTTACCTGATATGCTTCCAGATAGGTGATCGCAAGAAGTGCGTTATCATAAAGCATTTTCTCAAAATGCGGCACCAACCATTTCCTGTCGGTCGAGTATCTGCTGAAGCCAAACCCTATATGGTCATAAATACCGCCCCTGTACATGGAATCAAGGGTTTTTTCGACCATATCAAGAGCTTCTTTTTCATTTGTAAGTTTCCAATATCTTAATAAGAACATAAGATTGTGAGGTGTGGGAAACTTTGGTGCATTGCCAAACCCGCCGTATACAGGATCAAAATAATTTCTGTAGCTTGAATAAGCAATATCAAAAATATCGCTTGTGAAATCATATTCTTTTGATGTTAGATCTTTATTGATAAAATTTATTATCTTGTTTCCGGAGTCTGATAAAGCTGCTCTGTTGTTCTGCCATACGCTGGTTACAGCTTTTAGGATGGTCATTAACCCCTGCATGCCCATCCGGTCTGTTTTGGGATAATAAGTGCCGGCAAAAAAAGGCTTCTGATCAGGTGTCATTATTATTGTGAGAGGCCAGCCCCCATGACCTGTCAGAGCCTGACAAACCTCCATATAAATATGGTCAATATCCGGTCTCTCTTCCCTGTCTACTTTTATGGAAATATAATATTTATTCAGATAATCAGCAACTTCCTGATCCTCAAAGCTCTCCCTTTCCATCACATGGCACCAGTGGCAGGTCGGCTAATGCACCTACGAATAGCCAATAGACAGGAAGACAGGTTTGTCTTCTGACTTAGCTTTCTGAAAAGCTTCGTCACTCCATGGAAACCAGTCTACTGGGTTATAGGCATGTTGTAATAGGTATGGTGATTTCTCATGGATTAGTCTATTGGCTTTATTTGTAGACATTTGGGCATCACCTTCCTTTCATTCATAGAATTAAGTATCCTCAAAAATGGATAAAAATATTCTTTCCAATTGGAGAGCTATTATAGTTATACTATTATTTAAAAGAAGACCAAAACAAAAGGCCTTTATAACAGGCCTCTCTATATCTTCATAAAAATACAATGCGTATTCTCTTAAATCATTAATTAAAGTCTCCAGTGCTGATGATGGTAGTGTCCCGGATTTTGTGTAAATAACACGTAGTAAACATTTTCATCCGAAAAAATCAGAGGCTTATCACTTGTGTTGCCAAAATCAATAACAGCAGTGTTGCCCTTTAACGTAATCACCTGCATTCTCCAGCCTTCACCATAATAGGGGCCAACTATGGGCGTATTGCGTGAAAACTCAAAATATGATTTCGGATAAGGCTCATGGGGCGTCAGGTCAAGTGGTTTTGGTCCGTTTATAAACTTAATCTCCTCTACGGTAATCGGTTGTGTTTCTTCTGCAGCAGGAGGATTTTCCTCAAAAGTGGACGTGTAGTTTTCATTGTTGCCCTCCGTTGAATTCAAAAAGTAAACTATTTACTTATTTACCCTGAAAAATAAAGATGAAATAAAAAACTCTTATGTTGATGAAATGCAAAGAACCGGCAGTGAACACTGTAATCGACTTTGGGCAACTCATCCATTTAAGCCTCATGAAATTAATCTTTCGACATAAATCATTGGAAAATGATATACTCTTTATTACAGAAAGAAAGTTTTTGGAGAATGTTTATGAAAAGTATGACGTTAGCAGATATAATCGATCAGTTAATTGAGAAGAATGACTTTTCCGGAGTTATCTCGGTTAAGGATAAAGTCCAGCGGTTAAATGTCAAGAGCCAACTGGAAAAAAGTTTTTGAGAAAAGGCCTGTTTTAAGCCAAAAAAGCACAAAAGAAGGACTCCCCAATAAGCCTACCAAGTCACGATTGAAAATTATGGT
>DULR01000046.1 GCA_012840245.1 Clostridiaceae bacterium | reverse complement strand
GTCGCTGCGACGAAGAATCTTTTATAGATCCTTCGACTTCGCTGCGCTTCGCTCAGGATGACGACGCGGGTATTGAGCTGAAGATATCATTTAGAGCACTCAGTGAGGTGCGGGGTACAAAGGCGGGTGCAAGGTTTCTCGCGGTAGTGAGCCGATACACTTCGAAGGGAAATGACCACCGAGCGATGACGCTATTAGAAAAGTTTGAGCGACCCGTAAGAAAACGACCACACTTTGGGGCATGACGGAGCGAAAGCGGAGGAATGCCACATCATAGAGGTAATGGATCATATTGACGCAGGTGCTTAAAGGCGAACAGAGCGAGATCCTTGCGGCCGCCAAAACATGAGTAAAGTAAGATCCTTCGACTTCGCTGCGCTTCGCTCAGGATGACAAAGTAAGGCTATGCAGCTAAAATTCGCATTAATCAAATAAGGTTCACAAAGGTCCGTCCCTTTGACATGTCAGCAGAACCATCCCTGTGACACACATTCATTCGGGTTTGGGACCGAAGTACTGATAGTAATAGCAAAGGAGTCCGCCGTTAAATAGCTTGCGGTTCTTGTCGGCTTTCCTTCCGAAGTGTTTTTCAAAATCGGGATCGGCGTTGATAATATAATACGACCATGTCGGAAGCTTGCTGAAGGTCTTCCCCATATCCCGGTAAAGCAGGCTGTTTTCCTTTTTTTCTCCCAATCTCTGTCCATAGGGAGGATTGGTTATTATAAACCCGTATTTGGCCTTCGATGAGATGTCCCTCATATCACGGACCTGAAAATGGACGATATCTGAAACCCCTGCCTGTCTTGCATGGTAATTTGCCATACTGATGGCTTCAGGATTTATATCGAATCCTTGTATAGTAATTTCATTGACAGGTTTTATAAGGTCTCTGGCTTCATCGAGCGCGTTATACCAGATTTTCTTCGGAATAACGGACCATTCCTGACAATCAAATTCTCTGTCGATGCCAGGGGCTTTGTTCATAGCCATCAAAGCGGCTTCTATGGGAATAGTTCCGGAGCCGCAGAATGGATCTATCAGGTGTCTGCCCGGAGTCCATCGGCTTATCATGAGCATTGCGGCAGCCAGTGTTTCCTTTATGGGAGCTTCGTATCCAAGGCTTCTGTAACCCCTCTTATGGAGGCCTTCCCCTGTCGTATCCAGCGAAATGGTGACCTTATCCTTAGTGATACTAAAATCTATATGGTATCTGGAACCCGTTTCAGGAAAGGTTTCCAGCTTATATACTTTTTTGAGCCTCTCAACGATCGCCTTCTTTATAATGGACTGACAATCGGAAATACTCATCAGTACTGATTTGACACACTTGCCGGTAACGGGGAATTCAGCATCCTTCGGAAGCCAGTCTTCCCAAGGGATCGAAGCTGTCGCATCGAATAAATCGCTGAACGTAGTGGCAGTAAACTCACTCAGTACGATATGCACCCGTTCTGCCGAACGCAGCCACAAATTAGTCCTGCATACTGCTTCAAAATCACCTTCGAAAAATATTCTCCCGTTATCTGTATGCGTATCCCCATACCCAAGGTGTTTCAATTCTCTTGCCACGACAGACTCCACTCCAAAAGCGGCTGTGGCAAATAATCGCAGTTTGTCCATTTCTTCTCCTTCTGATCCTGTTGGTTATGATTTTCTCGTCTGTGAAGTACGACATTCTCCCAGGTTTATTATTATAATATAATTCAGTCGTCATTCAGCGAACACCGAACCACCGATAAACTCTCTTAAGATCGAGTTGGGCGGCACGTCATCCATCGGAGCCGACTTAAAATAGCTCAAGAATTCTATAAGTCTTCGCGCCTCCGCATATTTCGGCGTATCGCTGGTTATCTCCTGAAGCAGAGGCATGACCAGCGGCTTTAGCATCAGAAGCTCATAAATGAGAGAGGAGTTGAACATGACATCTGCCTCTTCCTGGAACGGGAATATGTTTTTCTCCTCTCCTTTTCTTACGCCAGGCCACATCTCAAGAGTTCTCGGAGCTGATGTTCCCCTGTATCTGTTATCCCTGACGATACGTCTTATAAGCCTTAAGTCGGTCGTCGGGATACGGTTATGCTTATCTATGCGCATTGAGGTTATTGCACTGATATAGATATTGAACTTTTTCGCATTCTCCACTTCGCTCGTCATTTTGGGATTCAGAGCGTGTATACCTTCTATTATCAGCACCTGTCCCTCTTCCAGCTTAAGCTTTTTGCCTCTGTATTCTCTCATTCCTGTCAGGAAATTAAACGTAGGAAGCTCGATTTCTCCTCCTGAAAGCAAGGTGTTGATATCCCTGTTGAAGAGAGGCAGATCGACTGTTTCCAACGCCTCATAATCAGGCTTCCCTTCTTCATCCCGGGGAGTCCTGGTCTTATCGACGAAATAATCGTCCACAGATATTGTCAGCGGAGTGATCCCGTTCACCTTAAGCTGTATCGCAAGCCGTTGCGCGAATGTCGTTTTCCCGGAGGAAGAAGGTCCTGCGATCATAATAAGTCTTTTTTCAGGCTGACATTGCTTGATCATATCGGCGATGAGGGCGATCTTTTTTTCATGAAGAGCTTCGGCTATAAGCACCAGTTCCTTCAGGCGGTTGTTTTCATAAGCTTCGTTCAGCTTTCCTACATCCTCGACACCCAGGATATTGATCCAGTCGCTGTACTCTTTAAAAATGTTGAAAAGTTTCTGAGGGATCGGCACATCAGGAAGAAGAACCGGGTTTTCCTTCTTGGGCAGTATAAGAACGAGCCCACCGTGGCTGGCTTCCAGTCCAAAAAGGCTTAAGTAGCCAGAACTGGGCACCATATAACCATAAAAATAATCTTCCAGGTCATCGAAAATATAAAGGGTGACATAATCCTTTTCCCTGTTTTCTATAGCACGGTACCTGTCTTCCCTTCCACTTTTGAGGAATATTTTCCTGGCTTCGTCAATGGATACGATGACCTTTGTAAATTTTATATCCAGCTTCACCAGCTCGCGCATGCGCCTTTCGATTTTTTCGGCATCAACAGAGGTGACATTGTAGTCGATTATTTCAAAGAAAACACCCCTGCTTACAGAGTGGCGTATCTGAAGCTCCTTGTCGGGGAACAAGTCATGCACTGCCTTTATGAGCAAAAAGTTCAGGCTTCTTTCATATATTCTCATGCCATCTTCTGTGGACAAATCAATAAAACTGATGCTGCAGTCTTTTTCTATAGGATAGGTCAACTCCCTGATCTCATTATCGACAAGAGCTGCTACGATAAGAGCGCCTTTTTTGCCTGCCCTGCCTTTTGCCAGTTCTTCGATCCGGGTACCCTTCTCCACATGGACTTCCTGTCCGTTCAGATCAATCCTTATATCCTTTTGAATCATTGACCGAATACCTCCTGATTTTTAGCAACATCTATTATCCTATATATACCCTTTTTCAACAAGCAATAAGGCTTTTCTTCCTAATAAAGTATATCCAGAAGAAAAGCCCTGTATTTTCAAATATATAATATGCGGTTATGCTGAAAGATTTGTTCAGAAATCCTTTGATATTTAAAATGTCAGTCCGTAACTACAAAACAAGTGTCTATGGTGTTCTCACAATCAAGTCCCACAAAGACCCTGAAGGAACCCGGCTCAACTATGAATTCCCCCTTATGGTTGAAAAAGCCTAATTCCTCTTTTCCGAGAGTAAACTCCACAATTTTTGACTCTCCCTTGTCAAGGGTAACTCTTTTGAACCCTTTCAGTTCTTTGCAGGGTCTGAGAAGCGATGAAACGCAGTCATTAATATAGCACTGAATAACAGCTTCTCCCGACCTGGTCCCTGTATTTTCTACGTTGACCGTTACCCTGACCGATTCATTTTTCCGTATTTCATTTCTGTCGACCTTTATATCGCTTACTTTGAAATCTGTGTAAGTAAGGCCATATCCAAAGCAATAAAGAGGCTTTTCAGTCATGTCATTGTATTTAAGATGCTCAGGTCTGTCACTTCTTACCTGTATGGAGTTGTAGTAAAGAGGGATCTGACCTTCGGATACCGGTACGGTGACCGGCATACGACCACCCGGCTCAGCTTCTCCGGTGAGGATCTGAGCAATTGCCTCGGGACCTCCTGTTCCTGGATGGAATACATAGAGGATAGCATACACATAGGGTATTACTCTTGCAAGGCTCAACGGCCTTCCTGCCACAACTACCAGGATCACCTTCTTGCCCCTGTTCGCAAGGGAGATGATCTGTTCCTCCTGACCCTCGGGAAGCCTTAAATTAGTGATATTGTTCCTTTCTCCCGAACGCTCCGGCGCTTCGCCTCCGAAATAGATCACAGTATCTATATAGTCTTCACTGCTCAGTATCAATTCGGACATAAAATAGTCAAGATGCCTTATTTCAACATTCTCCAGCTTGCGCTTCAGTATATCGATGACCGGCTCGATGACGTGAGACACTCCATCAAGACACCAGCAGCCAAAATACTCTCTTCTTGCATGAACATACGGTCCTGCAACATAAAGCTTTTTGATGTCCTTTGACAGAGGCAGCGCGGAGTCTTTATTCATGAGAAGTACTGATGCCTGGCGTGCAGCCTCTACGCTAAGGCTCTTAGCTTCATCAGACAGCTTGAACTGGCCTTTGTCCTTTAATGGTCCCACTTTTCTGTTCCAAAGGTCCAGGCGAAGTTTTGTCTTGAGGATGCGAAGAACTGCATCGTCGATTCTCCCGACCGGTATTTTTCCTTCTTCCACAAGCTTTTCAAGGTGCTTTGTGAATAATGAGGAGCACATATCCATATCCATGCCGTTATTGACGGTGATATCTACTGCCTGCCTCTCATCTTCGGCATAGCGGTATTTAAGCAAATGGGCTGTGGTACCGAAATCGCTCACTATGAAGCCGTCAAGGCCGCCCAATTCCTTTATCATATGGGTAAGTATGTTGTAGCTTGCCGACACAGGCTCACCGTTTATATCGTGATAGCCGGACATTATGCTTCCCGCTCCTGCTTTCATGGCTGCAAGGAAGGGTGGAAAGTAGACATTCATGAGTGTATGCTGTGAGATCTCCGCTGTGTTTGCATCTCTGCCGCCCTCGACAGCTCCGTACCCGATAAAGTGCTTCGGACAGGCCAGAATTTTTTCCTGCTTGCCCAAAGCCTCAGGATCCCGTCCCTGAAGACCCCAAACAGCCGCTTCAGCCATTCTGGATGTCAAATATGTATCCTCGCCGAATCCTTCTGCTATACGACCCCATCTGGGATCCCTCGCGACATCGATCATGGGTGAAAAAGTCCAGAATATGCCCTCGGAACTTGCTTCTTCTGCAATGAAAGAAAACACTTTTTCTGCAAATTCGGGATTAAAGCCGGCAGCCATGCCGAGACCTATCGGAAACACGGTAAAATGCCCGTGGATAACATCTTTGCCATAAAGCACAGGTATACCTGTACGGCTTTCCCTGCTTGCCTGCATTATCTTGTCATGCATGTCCTTCTTGTCGCTGAAATCAGCATAGGTCAGGTAAGCTCCGTATTTGCCCTGTCTGATTGCTTCAAGCATTTCATTCAGATTTTCATTGCTGATAAAACCTAAACACATTTGCCCGATTTTTTCGGCCAGGGTCATAGAATTTAAAATTTCTCTGGCTTTTGCTTCGTAATCCATTATTTCACCTCTTGTTTCTGATAGCCGGATCAAGCTATTGTTATATTGTATTGCAATTATTATTGTATTAAAATAAATACGACAAGTAAATTGTTGAATAATATGATTTATGGGTTAATTCTATGTTAAGTGTCCCGAAGATAAAATACGTATTCTATTACAAGGCTCCATACGGTGTCAATCCTCAGCCGCGGGTCATACCCGCAGATCAGCAGGATATCGAGCTGATCATCTCAGGCAGAGGCTTTTTTGAGCATGACAACAGGATACTTGAGGCTTTGCCCGGAACCATCCTCTGGCATGGCCCCGGCGAAAAAACCATATATATGAATGACCTGGAGAATCCATATGAGTGTCTGGTTTTGTCGTTCAGCTCAGGAAAAAAACCGCCCGTCAATACGATCAGCCAGTGGGAAGACAAATACTCCCTGAGGGTATTCATCGATAATGTCCTTACCGAGTACCACAGTGAATCCTGTGACACCGAGAAGCTGTCATATTATATATACGGCGAACTTTACTGGCATGCAAGGACATCAGGTTTCGACGTACCAAGCAGTAAACGGATCGATGAGATCCAGAAAATCAAAAACTGGATCGAAGAGAATTACCATAAGGATATAAAAATCGAGCAACTGGCATCTATAGCCGATATCAGCATACCTCACCTGCACACTGTCTTTAAGGATCTGGTCCATCAGACACCATATCAGTATATTCAGGCAAGGCGGCTGCTTGAAGCTAAGAAGCTTCTCGCCACTACCCGTCTGTCGATCAAAGAAATATGCGCGAAAACAGGATTTCGCGATTTGGGAAACTTCTGTCGTTTTTTTAAAAAGACTGTAGGCCTCACCGCACAGCAATACAGAGTGCTATATACTGATAAACGTTGATTGTCTGTGAATTCACACTTCTCCATGCTTGTACATAGTATAAAGAAGAAACAAGCATGGAGGCTTTTCTATCATGGAGAATCCCAATTTAAATCCAAATCTAAATCCAAATGTAGTATCAATATATGCCGGCAATAACTGTACTGGTGAAGTGACCATGATACCGGTCATGCCAGTAAGGCCTGAACTTGCCCAGGCATATATACCCTATCAGATCTACAGCAGAATAATGCCAGCCCAGGAAGCTCTGAAAAAGGGAACCGTTTTCCCGGAATTAGTAAGATAAATGGAGGTGTTTTTGCATGGATGAACAGACGACCCTGCTGGAGCAAATAATGGCATACGATTTTGCACTTTATGATTTACAGCTTTTCCTGGATACACACCCTTCCGACGCTAATGCGCTCAGGGACTACAAAATGGCCCTGGAGCAATCCGAAAACCTCAGGCGTCAATATCAAGCAAAGTATGGACCTCTGACCCCTCGTTATCTGCCCAATACAACTTGCTGGCAGTGGATTAACGATCCGTGGCCTTGGGACCCTAAAGGAGGCATGAACAATGTGGTTTTATGAAAAGAAGACCCAGTACCCCATCAATATCAAAAAGCCTGATCCAAGAATGGCAATGAACATACTTACTCAATACGGCGGACCTAACGGAGAGCTGGCTGCTTCCCTGCGCTATCTGAGCCAGAGATTTTCAATGCCTACAAAGGAAACAAAAGCAATACTGAACGATATCGGTACCGAAGAACTGGCTCACCTTGAAATGATCGGAACAATGGTTCATCAGCTTATGGATAAGGTTCCTCCAAAAGAGCTGGAAAAACTGCATGTGGATACCCTTTATGCCGTACATGGCAGAGCCGTTTATCCCTCCGATTCCAACGGCGTTCCGTTCACCGCAGCATATATCGAATCAATGGAGGATCCTATAGCAAACCTGAATGAAAACCTTGCTGCAGAGCAGAAGGCCAGGGCTACATATGATTATCTGATCCGCATGGCTGACGACCCTGATGTAATCGATCCTCTTCGTTTCTTAAGGGAACGTGAAGTCGTTCATTACCAGAGATTCGGCGAGGCCCTGCGAATAGTTCAGGAAGTAATGGGCAAAAAGAAGTTTTATTAAAATATAGAACACAGATATACAGCATTATGTCCAATGATATGCTTCATGAACGACCTCCTTATATTTGTCCTCCTTGACACATAAACAAGTTTGGCTGCTACCAAACTTGTTCATGTAAAAAAGCCAGTGAATCAGATACTGGCTTTTTCTTATATTTATTTTTTTTACACCACAAAAGTCTATATGGTATTACTTAATAATAATTATTATGTGATAAAATTATGGTGGTCGGAACCGCAAGAAGCGGTGCCACTCGTAAAGTATGAAATTATTTAAAATCACTCTGTTAGTGCATGTTGCAGGGTGATTTTTATGAATTTATCACTTGTTCTGCCTGCATAGAGCAATTACCAAGAAGATAAGCGGCATAACAAACATTGAGAATCCAATCAATATCAACTCACCGTATAAAATCTCGAGCATATCTTGAAATAAGGAGGAAACGCCATGTCAAAATGTTTTCCTGGCAGTGATTTAGTTCTTTTGGCAGCAGCAATAGCTATAGTTATATCTGACGGATTATCGGCAGATGATATTGATATCCTCTCAGGCTTATTCACTTCCATCGGTGACAATCTGGCCATTATCTCCGCAAAGAAGCAGCTTTGTGAAAGCAACAGCTCATCTTCCTAAACATCGATCAGCATTAAACTTGGTTAATACTCACCCATATCGCGCAGCTTTTTCAGTATCGCGATATAATCATGTGATTTGCCGCTGAAGTTTTCCGGGTTGACAGGATAATGAATATTATAGATAAAGCCGCTCTCGCCATACCGTCCCTGTATATTCTCGTCAAGATGGGCTTCATCAATGCATATATTAGTTACCTCGAAACACACCATGACATTGCTGCTTCCTTCTTTAATCTCGCGCTCCCATAAATAACGGCATTCAAGGCACAGGAAGCACTCTTTTATACGGGGTGCATTCACTGTTGAGGCAGGTTCTGCGGTCAGGCCTGACTTAGCTATCTCATCATCGTCAAACCCGTTATTAGTAATAGTCTTCAGGCAAAGATCATAAATATCTGCCGAAGGGAAGTTCAGCACTGCTTCCCCCTTTTCCCTGACGGTTTGATATAAATGTCCTGATTTATTTACACTTGACAGGATGGCATAGAACCCTTCAGGGTCTCCACTGAAGCAGGCCCATGACTGCAGACAGGCATTAGGCTTTCCGTTTGACTTATAAGATGTCACCAGAAATATGGGGGACGGAATTGCGGTCACGAAATCCATCCATGAAAATCCGTAGGTTTGCATTTTCTCCATTGACGGCGGTTTTTTGGAGTATTCCTTTTTCATTGTTTACCCTCCTGTTCAATCTGACAGAACCCAACTGGAAGATTGCAGACTGATGGCGTTATTTTAACATATTATCTCAGACGTGAGTATGAATGAAAGTACAAGTAAAAGTCTTTTCATGATATGTCCTCCTTTTAAATATCTTTCTGTCTTAATAGACTGGTATATTTTACCAGATGTTCATTTCCCAAAGAGAAAAAATTTTTACAGTTACCTGACAGACACACCCAGAAGCTCCATTGCGTTCTTACAGAATATGGCCTCTTCGATCTCAGGCTCCAGACAGAGCTCCTTTATGCGCTTAACAGACCAGCCCTGATCCTTCCAGGGGGAATCGGTTCCAAACAGTATCTTTTTATACCCATGGTTAAGGATTATACGTTTCGCCTGTTCATTGTCCATTATGCCGACAGCATAGGAAGTGTCAAAATATATGTCCTTTCCTGCAAGGCAATTTTCAACCTGATCCCAGTAATTGTACCCTCCCATATGGGCGGCTATGATCTTACCGCCTCTGAAATGTCTCAATACATTATCCAGCCTGTCAGGCGTGCAATGGTAGGGAGGTGCGAAGCCCAGGTCCTCACCAGCATGGAATACGATGACAAGACCAAGCTCTAAGGCAAGCTCATATATGGGAAACATGGATTTATCATCGACATAGAACTCCTGGTATTCGGGATGAAATTTGATCCCTTTAAGCCCAAGCTCTTTAATGCGCTTAAGCTCTTCTCTCCAGTTCTCGTACAGAGGATGAATACTGCCGAAGGATATTATATTTTTATTGTCTTTCTGTATCTGCGCTGCCCAACTATTTACTTTTTCAGTCTGTGACGGTTTGGTTGCTATATTTAAAATAACAGAACAAGCTATACCGTTATCCTTCATGGACCTGTCAAGGCCTTTTACCGTTCCGTTCAGCATGGCCGGAATGCCTGCTTTCTCAGCCAAAGCCGGAATGGCTTTCGCAGCGAGCTCATCGGGAAAGCTATGAGTATGAAAATCAATAACCAAAACGATCGCCTCACTTTTATATTGCTTATATAATAGCATAAAACAGCGGACCTTTGAGACAATATATAAATAATATTATAAGCCGGGAGTGAATTTGCCGTTGAACGAAGGCCTGGTTGTGTTCGTAAGGTCAATTATAGCCTTTTTTTCTCTTCTTATATTTACAAGGATAATCGGAAAAGAGCAAATAAGCCAGCTTACATTCTTCGATTATGTGCTTGGCATCACAATAGGGTCGATCGCAGCTTCCCTGACAACGGATCTGTCAAGCAGGGCATGGCCTCACTGGGTCGGTCTTATAACCTGGGCCGCTCTGGGCTATCTCATGGAGATAATAACCATGAAATGGCGATATGCGGCAAAAGTTCTTGAAGGGCAGCCCGACATCGTCATAATGAACGGAAAGATCCTTGAAAAGGCTTTAAAGAAATCAAAGTACAGGGCATCGGATATCCTGGAGCTGTTGAGAAATCAGGGAGTATTTGATCTGAATGAAGTAAGCTATGCTATCATGGAGTCGAATGGCCGCCTTTCGGTACTTAAGAAGCCCGAGTACCAGCCGCTTACACCTAATGATATGAATATTCAGGTAAAGGATAAGGGTATCAGCACCGAACTGATTTACGACGGCATCCTGTTCTCCGAAAACCTGAGACAGGCAGGCAAGGACGAGGCATGGCTCATGTCCCGGCTGAAAGCACAGGGCATCAATGATATATCTGAAGTATTTTTAGCTGCATTAAATCCCGAAGGGAACCTCTATATTGATAAATATGACGATCATATTCAGAAAGCCATCGATATCGGTGACTACAAAGGACCTTTTTAGGAGGCTGCCGGAATGAGAAAATTCATGGTGATTGCTATTCCTGTTGTTTCATTACTAATCTTTATTGCAATCATGCTAAGCGGTGATTTATTAAAAAAGCCGCTCGGAGATGATGATAACATACCCGAAGCAATCGATGAGCTTATTGAAACAATCCAGATGGAAAAATGGGATGAAGCGGGCATTAAAGTAAAAGAGCTCAGTGACAAATGGAAAAGGATCGTAAACCGGGTACAGTTCAGTTCGGAAAGGGATGAAATCAACTTTTTCAGCATGAGCCTTGCACGCCTTGAAGGTGCCCTTCTTGTAAGAGACAAGGTAAACGCTGTTCTGGAACTGAAAGAGGCCTATGAGCACTGGAATCAGCTGGCAAACTGATGGTTTGTCAATTATTCCGGTGATTTAAACGCCCGTTTTTCCACATAAATCATCATCTGATTCCTCAATACGGCATAAAGAACGACAGAGATCAAAGGACTTACACCTAACAGCCAGACCAACGATTCGATCCATCCATAGGCAAAAATCGCTGCTATTGATATGATGCATGTTACGATCAATAAAGCATGCTCTTTGAGCCATTTCTTTTTCCAAAAATCAAGTTGATCCTTAATTGAGAAGCTTCCGGACTTCCAGACAGAAACCAGGTTCTTGTCTGCTTCTTCACGAAGCTTATCATCAGAAAGCCGCTCCCCGCTTATCAGTTCATTTATACTCACATTGAACTCGCGACTCAATAACTGAAACATTTCGATGTCGGGCATATAATTGCCGTTTTCCCAGCGGGATATAGTCTTGTTGGTAACACCAAGCTTTGCTCCAAGCGCTTCCTGTGTCAGATGGTGTTCACGCCGAAGCTGTGCAATAAATTTACCTATCTTTACCTGATCCATAATCGACCCTCTTTAGTTAACTGATCTAAAGAAAGTATACTTGTATCGGCCTATACTGTCTTTACCACAAACAGCGAATTTGCCTGGACAGGCTATATTCTTATTCATCCGGATACATGCTCAGTTCTTCATTCTTGATCCAGTTGCCGTTTTCATCCTTTAAATATGGGAGCACCTTTATAATTGCATCAAGATTGATCAAGCCATAGACATGAGGATAACTTCTCCCGCAGTCATCTCCGTCTTCCCAGCGTACTTCCGGTTCAAGCTTATCTGTATCAATGCACAAGAGGACAAGCTCATCAATCACATCTTTAAAATTCGGAGCGACCCTCCACATATATCCGACCGGTGAGCAATGAATGAATCCTTCACTTGCAATGCATTCCTCGCCATAATACTTTTTTGATTTAACCTCTTCCCAGGTCTTCTTTTTCATGCAATGCAGGATCATAATGAATTCCCCTTTTCTATTCCATGAATGAAATCATTTATGATACAGCCCAAAACGCTGTTTCCGTCTGCATCAACCTCATCACCATATTGACAGTGGGTCTTATCCTTCATTACGATCAGCTTCACCTTTGATTGCGGATAATTGAAATGCTTCAATGTTGAGGTAAACAGCATTGTTTGCTCATACCGGTTTTCCAGGTCATGCTCGGCTACAATGATAAGCATCGGCGCTGCATTTGCATTTTCCTCAACATGGTATAAAGGAGCTGCTTCATCTATTATTACCCTTCTGGAATCAAGTCCCCGCTCTCTCAGTACATTAAAATGTACTGTTGGCTGACCGGCATCGAAAATATATCCGGACATATCCTCCGGACTTATGCCGTGCTTGTTCAGATATCTCTTGTCAAAGCAGAGCATCATCGACAGATACCCGCCTGCAGAACTGCCCCCGACAAAGAAATGTCTGCAGGTACCATAGTTCTTCATGTTGTGATAAACCCAGCTTACAGCAGAAGCGCTGTCATCGATAAACTGGGGATACGATGCATCGGGATATATCCTGTAATTTATACTGACAGCGGCAATACCGTTTTGAGCGAGATAACTCATGGGAATGTATGTATCAGCCTTATCTCCACCCTCAAGGCCTCCTCCGTGCATGTATATCAATGTAGAAAAAACATCGGTATCAGGCAGATAAATATCAAGTGCCTGCCTTGGATGCTCTTCTTTATATCGTATATCCCTGATTATCCTCATTTCCATGCTCCTTCCAACCAGAATGTCGGGCTGGTCAGCATATTATGCCCCGTCACGATCCAGCTTCCTGTTTCTGAAGTACAAAACTGTATCTATTCCGACCATAATAAAATTCAAAACGTAGAAAATAAATACGTATGTAATTTTACCAGATACAAGCTTCGATGCGATTCCGGCACCATAGCCAAAAAGGATCATGAACATAAAAAACAGGCTCTTTCCCTTTGCTGTACGTGATGTTAAAGATTTAATGATGGACACAGGCCATGAAATCCCAAAACTTATAACCATAATTGCTTCCAACAGTTCTGACATAAGATGCTCCTTCTGATGTAGTAATAGATTAATTAATTATAATCTTCATTGCAGCGGGTATCAAGATTATAACTTAAAGATCATCATGTTTATAAACCTCATCCCCAATTTTCTATGGTATTTCTACGTAATATTTTATCTCTGAAATTACTCCATCTTTAAATTCAAATCTTATATAATAGTCGTTATGAGAAAATGTATATGCGTAATCCGTCGGATCAGCCCGACCGTCTATAACCATATCAGCTTCAGAATATATATCTATAAATTCCTCATAGTTACATCCGACTGAAACTCCTCTGTATGTTTTATATTTGTCACCCTTAACCTCCATCTGCATTATCCAAAATCCTCTGTCTTTATTGGGTGTAAACAAATATAAAACCAATCCCTCAAATTCCTGGGTTTTGATAACCGACCCGGAATGAGTATCTGCACTATCTCCCAAAATTTCTTCGCTTTCATGAAGCGGCTTACCCAATATATCTATTATATCAATTTCATAGTCCCATTTTTTAAGAGTTATATATTCCTCTCCGACCTTAAGAGAAAACTCATTATTGATTGATTGCTCGTGGATACTTGGAGTCTGTACAAATTCTATTTTTTCTGAGTGTTCATCTGTATCCTGTCTTGTATCCGTTGCTGGAGTGCTGATCGGGGTACTCTTCGGAGAAGTCTCTTCCTTCCCTTGTGCCGAACACCCTGTAAAAACCGTCAGACAATATACAATCAGAAAAACTATAGCTTTTTCCCTCATAACATCACTTCCGGTATCATTCTTTAGAAAAAAGAGGGTTGCCGCTTAACTGACAACCCTCCTGGTGTTATTTATTACTCATTTAATCATTGTGAGCAACTTTTTATTCTTTACTTATTCGCTTTTTGCCATCCTCTTATATCCTTCAAGTCTTTCCTTAGCGTCCTTTTCAGCCTCTTCGAACAGCTTCTGGGCTATTTCAGGGAAGGTCTGTTTAAGGGATGTGTAACGGGTCTCGCCATTGAGGAATTCCTGGAAGCTTCCGGTCGGATCCTTGGAGTCAAGAACGAATGGATTCTTGCCCTCTTCCTTTAGAGCAGGATTGTAACGCCACAGATGCCAGTAACCGGATTCAACGGCCATCTTTTCTCTGGTCTGGGTCCTGGACATTCCGCCTCTTATACCATGGTTGATACAAGGAGCGTAAGCGATTATCAATGAAGGTCCTTTATGGGCTTCTGCTTCCTGGATAGCCTTCATGAACTGGTTCATGTTAGCTCCCATAGCAACCTGGGCAACATATACATAACCATAAGTGGCAGCTATCATGCCAAGGTCTTTCTTCTTTATACGTTTGCCCGATGCGGCAAATTTAGCGACAGCCGCTGTAGGTGTGGCTTTGGAAGCCTGACCGCCGGTGTTGGAGTAAACCTCTGTATCGAATACAAGAACGTTTACGTCTTCACCCGAAGCGAGCACATGATCCAGTCCGCCATATCCGATATCGTATGCCCAGCCGTCACCGCCGACGATCCATACCGACTTCTTGACGAAATGGTCACGTTTCTTGTTAAGTTCATCCACGATATTCCTGCATTCATCGCAGCAGGGCTTGAAGTTGTCCAGAGCCTGAGCAAGGGCTTTGGAAGCCTTCTTGGATGCTTCTCCGTCGTTCATGGAAGCGATCCATTCCTGAGCTGCAGCTTTCAACTCGTCAGTAATATCACACTCTGAAAGATTCAGGAGGTTAGTGAGCTGCATAGCGATATTCTCGCGTATCTGCTTCACACCGAGATGCATTCCCAAACCATATTCAGCATTGTCCTCGAACAGGGAGTTAGCCCATGACGGACCCTTGCCTTCATGATTTGTGCAGTAAACGGTTGCAGGAGCTGAACCACCCCAGATGGACGAACAGCCTGTTGCATTGGCTATCATCATGCGATCGCCATAGAGCTGTGTGATGGCTTTGATATAAGGTGTTTCGCCGCAGCCTGCGCATGCGCCGCTGAACTGGATCAGGGGCTGTGCAAACTGACTGTTCTTCAGTGTGGTCAGCGGAGCCAGATGGCTCTTGTAAGTAACATTCTTGCTTATATAATCCCAGTTTTCGATCTGTGCTGTCTGTGTTTCGAAAGGCTTCATAACAAGAGCCTTTTCCTTGGCAGGGCAAACATCGGCGCAGTTTCCGCAGCCGGTACAATCCAGAACTGAAACCTGGATCTTGTACTGATGGCCTTTGAACTGGGGTCCTTGTGCAGGAATGGTATTCAGGCTTTCAGGTGCGTTCTTGAGTTCTTCCTCAGTGAACAGGAACGGACGGATAGCCGCATGAGGACATACCAATGAGCACTGATTGCACTGGATACAGTTCTGAGACTGCCATTCGGGAACATTTACAGCAATACCGCGCTTTTCATATGCGGAGGTACCGGGCGGGAATGTTCCGTCTTCAGCACCCTTGAAGGCACTGACAGGAAGAGTGTCGCCTTTTTGAGCATTCATGGGCTCCATAACCTTAGTGATAAATTCGGGTTTATCCTGGCCGGCGTCAGCAACAGTCTCATCCTGAGCTGTTTTCCAGCTTTCAGGAACATTGACCTTAACAAGGGATTCGATGCCTCTGTCAACAGCGGCAAAGTTCATATCGAGGATAGCCTGGCCTTTTTTGCCGTATGCATCAACGATAGATTCTTTCAGGTATTTGACAGCATCTTCAAGAGGGATAACTTTGGCCAGTTTGAAGAATGCAGCCTGCATGATCATGTTGATGCGGCCGCCAAGGCCTATTTCGGCAGCTATGTCAGTCGCATTGATTATATAGAAATCGATATCGTTGTTCGCAATTTGCCTCTTGAGAACAGCAGGCAGCTTCTCTTCAAGCTCAGCCTCGTTCCACTGGCAGTTCAGTACGAAGGTACCGCCTTTTTTGAGACCTTCGATAAGGTCATACTTGCCAATGTAGGACTGATTATGGCAAGCTATGTAATCCGCCTCATCGATCAGATAGGTGGAACGGATCTTGTTCTTTCCGAAGCGCAGGTGGGATACGGTGATTCCGCCTGACTTCTTGGAGTCATATGAGAAATAACCCTGTGCATAAAGGTCGGTCTTGTCACCGATTATCTTAATTGCGCTCTTATTTGCGCCTACAGTACCGTCAGATCCCAGACCCCAGAACTTGCAGCGGATGGTGCTTGGATCTTCTGTGTTAACACTCTTGGGCAGAGGCAGAGAAAGATTTGTAACATCATCCTCGATACCGATTGTGAAGCGGTTTTTGGGGTTCTCCGACTTTAGATTTTCGAAAACGGCAAAGATCTGATTCGGCTTTACATCCTTGGAACCAAGTCCGTAGCGTCCGCCTACAATAACTGGCTTATTCTCGACTTCATAATAAAGTGATTTTACATCGAGATAAAGCGGTTCGCCTATTGCACCGGGCTCCTTGGTCCTGTCAAGAACTGCAATTTTCTTAACGGTCTTAGGCATTACATCAAAGAAGTATTTGGATGAGAAAGGTCTGTAAAGATGAACCTTCAGGACACCAACCTTTTCTCCTTTGGCTCTCAGATAATCAACGACCTCTTCACATGTCTCTGTTACCGAACCCATAGCCACGATCACATATTCGGCCTCAGGATCTCCGTAATAATTGAACGGTTTGTATTCGCGTCCTGTAAGATCGGATATTTTCTTCATGTAATCTGCCACGATATCCGGAATAGCTTCGTAGTACGGATTGCATGACTCTCTTGCCTGGAAGAAGATATCCGGGTTCTGAGCCGTACCGCGGGTTACAGGGTGCTCAGGATTCAAAGCGCGTTTTCTGAAATTTTCAAGAGCTTCATAGTCAACCAGCTTTGCCAGATCTTCATAATCAATCACTTCAATTTTCTGAACTTCGGATGAGGTTCTGAAACCGTCGAAGAAGTTCAGGAAAGGAACACGTCCCTTAATAGCCGATAAATGTGCTACACCGGCCAGGTCCATAACTTCCTGTACACTGCCTTCGGCTAACATCGCAAAACCTGTCTGGCGTGCAGCCATAACGTCCGAATGATCGCCAAAGATCGACAGAGCATGGGAAGCAACTGCACGAGCAGAAACATGGAATACTCCGGGTAAGAGCTCACCGGCTATTTTGTACATATTGGGGATCATAAGCAGTAATCCCTGGGAAGCTGTATATGTAGTTGTCAAGGCTCCTGCCTGAAGTGAACCGTGAACTGCACCGGCTGCACCGGCTTCCGACTGCATTTCAACTACCTTTACCGGCTGTCCGAAAATATTCTTCCGTCCATGGGCCGCCCATTCATCGGTAGATTCTGCCATTGTTGAGGATGGAGTGATCGGATAAATTGCCGCAACTTCTGTAAATGCATACGCGACATGGGCCGCGGCTGTATTTCCATCCATCGTCTTCATTTTTTTAGCCATGTTTTTCCCTCCTATATCTTATAGACAAATGTACTTTGTATACATGACAGAAATACAAATGACTTGTGAATGTTGGCATTCAACAAATATTATATCACATTTTTATACACTCACAAGTAAAATTTAAAATTGTTCGTTAAGAAAATAACAATTTATTATTCCTATGCTCTGTTGACTTTCTGATCATCTGGTCCCGGATAAAAAACAGCCGGGGCAGAACCTGGTATGGTTCCATTCCGGCTGCTGCTTTTACTGTATGCCAAATCATGCTATTTTTCATTTTCTCTGAGTTTTCCCAGAGCTCCGCCCGGATGCCATTTGACATACTGGACAGGTGTAAGTCCTTTTATATCCTGAAGTATTATACTAAGACCCTGGAGAACCAATATTTCTGCAAGGATCGAAGCCCGGGGCGCTCTGTTCAGTGCATCTCCCTCTCTTTTCACACCTGCGAACAGGAATGCATCCCCTTCTTTAGCAAGCCAGGACTCGGAGTTTCCTGACACCGAGATGATCTTTGCTCCGTTATTCTTTACAGTTGTTACCGTGGCTTTCAGTTCTGCTGTCTCACCGCTGTTCGATATGGCTATCACAACATCTCCTTCCCTGACCTGTCCGGATGAGCCATGGATCGCTTCTGTTCCGTGAAGGACATAGGTGGGCGTTCCGGTCGAGGACATGAGAGAAGCTATATATCCGGCCACATATGAGGGTTTCCCTATCCCGGTTATATGGATACGCCCTCCGGCTTTTTCGGAAGCGAGGATAAGTTCAACAGCCTTCTGATAAAAACCTTCGTTTATCCTGCTCCTTAATTCCTCCATCTCCTGCCATACTATATCAAAAAACTCAAAAGCACATTTATCATTAATCCTGTCCATCACTGTTTTCCTTCCTCCTGCAATTGCTTTTTATGCGTGCGAATAAGCTCTTCGACTTCATCATTGGTGGGTAGTGACGGCTGCGCGCCCATTCTCGAAACTGTCAGTGTTGCTGTATAGTTAGCATAATCAAGAGCTTCCTCGTGGCTCCTGCCCGAGGCGACCGCAGTACAGAAGGACCCTACGAATGAATCCCCTGCGGCTGTAGGATCTACAACTTTGACTATGTCGATACATGGCTTGTATATAAAGGTTTCGCTGTTCATAAATGCGACTCCGCTGCTTCCCAGGGTGATGATAACGTTCTTTACTCCCATTTCGAGAAGCTTCGATGCTGCCTTCTTCACTGAATCCATGTCCAGAATGCCTTCTTCTCTGGTTATCTTAATGCCTGTCAAATCAGCTGCCTCATGCTCGTTTGGAGATATATAGGTGAGTTTTTTCAATAACTCAGGAGAAAGCGGTGCTGAAGGAGCTGAATTCAGCATTACAGGAACTCCGGCATCATATGCATAAGAAGCTACTGTCTCATTAATCTCCATTGGGATCTCAAGCTGCATGATGACCATATCATAATTTTTTACAGTATCCTTCAGGAACGCGATCTCGTCCCGTGTAATAGTCATATTTGCTCCGGGGACTACGATTATCCTGTTCTTTGCTTTCTGTCCTGGTTTGCATTCAAGAATAACATTGCCTACTCCCGATGAAACCTTATTATCCATAAGCACATAATCGGTATTGACGCCTGCGGCGCTGACTGCAGCGACCATCTCCCTGCCGAAGCTGTCGTCTCCGACTTTGCCGACAAAAGTCACATCGGCTCCCAGTTTTGCAGCCTGAACAGCCTGATTGGCACCTTTACCGCCTGAAGCAGTCTTGAAGTCCAGTCCGGCTATAACTGTTTCACCTTCATTGGGAACACGGCTGGTACTGACTATCAGATCCATTACGAAACTTCCGACGACCAGTATTTTAGGCTTCTTTTGCATGATATCATTCCTCTCAAAGCATTTTTTCTATTTTTTCTGATGGCAGACTGTACATAATACTATTATCAAAACTTTTAAAATTATTGTCAATCAAAAGAAATTGTCTTCTGTTCATAATATAATTTAAAAAAGTTTGTAAAAAATTTAACACAACTATTAAAACCATGATATAATATCCGATGAAAAGATAAACACTTCGGCTGTTTTTAATAGTATCGGCAGCCATTCCGGTTATTTTGTGGCAATATCCGGATAATACTGGAGAAAGTTAATGATTAAAATCAAAATATAAATGGAGGCAAAAAACATGGCAAAATTAGTTGGAAACGCAGTTTTTGGTCAGTCAGGAGGCCCCACTTCGGTAATCAACGCAAGTGCCGCCGGTGTGTTTACCGAGGCTCTCAGGTCTGACTGCATACCCAAGGTATTTGGTGCAGCCAATGGCATACGTGGCATACTCGAAGAAAAATTATACGACATAACACAGGAAGACCCCCATGAACTTGAACTTTTGAAGACTACTCCTTCATCAGCGCTAGGTTCGGTAAGGTACAAGCTCGCAGATCCCGATAAGGACGATACTGACTATAAAAAGATCCTTGAAGTATTCAAAAAGTACGACATCCGTTATTTCTTCTACAACGGCGGAAATGATTCAATGGATACATGCAACAAGATCAGCAAGTTCATGCAGAAGGCTGGGTATGAATGCCGCGTTATCGGTGTTCCCAAGACCATCGACAACGACCTTTACGCAACAGATCACTGCCCTGGCTTTGCAAGCGCTGCCAAATATGTCGCAACCTCAACCATGGAAGTTTACCATGACGCCCGTGTATATGACACTCCAATGGTTTGTGTGCTCGAAGTAATGGGAAGAAACGCAGGCTGGCTCACAGCAGCGACCGCACTGGCTTCTTACAAAGGTGAAGGTCCTGATCTTATCTATCTTCCTGAAATAGTTTTTGATATGGACAAGTTCGTCGCTGACTGCAAAAAAGTTTATGAGAAAAACAACGGTAAACTTATCGTTGCAGTATCGGAAGGCATTAAGGATAAGGACGGTAAGTATATTTCCGAATATGGCTCGGATCTTGCGAAAACAAAGGATTCATTCGGACATGCACAACTGGGCGGCACAGCTCAGGTCCTTGCAAATGTGCTCAAGAAAGAGCTGGGCTGCAAAGCTCGCGCCATTGAGTTCTCGCTCCTGCAGAGATGCGCTGCTCACTGGGCTTCAAAAACAGACGTAGAGGAAGCCTTTACAGCCGGACAGAAAGCAGTTCAGTATGCAGTAGAAGGCTATACAGACTACATGGTGGCATACGAAAGAACCGAGAAGGACGGCAAATACGCATGCAATTATATTCTCGTCAATCTTTCGGAAGTTGCCAATACCGAGAAAAAGGTTCCCAGAGAGTGGATCAATGCCGACGGAACAGGTCTTACACAGGACTTCATCAATTATGTCCTGCCTTTGATCGAGGGTGAATCAAAGCCTCCGATCGAGGATGGTCTGCCTCGTTTCGCCAAACTTAAGAAGGTTCTTTATAAGCTGTAATATTATCAAATATTATAAAAAGCAAATATAAAAGAGGTTGTCAATAATGGCAACCTCTTTTGTTTCATAATGACCTAGTGTTTTATTGTCCTGCCCTCATCAATATCTCTTATCCTCGACCGGGCATATGAAGCCATTTCTGATCTTGGTGCAATTTCGATCACTGCATTGAAGCATCTTTTAGCTTCTTCTTCTGCAGCTTCTTTGGAAGGATACTGAGAAAGCGCTATGGCCTTACCTCCATAGTAATAAACATCAACCGCTATGCTCGGCTTAGAATCCATTTCATCCAGAATGCTTATAGCCATCCTGAATTCGTCGGCAGCTTCTTTGTACACATCAACAGACCGGGCATTTGCATTGGATCTGTATATGGATCTGGCCGATTCATAGAATTGTGATATTGCTCTGGGCTTGCATTTATTAATCAATGTCTCGATTTCAAGCGCAATATCCTCGGGCATCTCAAGACCTGCCAGATCCCTTTCAACCTGTATCACAACTTCCTTGTATTGCTCCTCCCAATACAGGTTCTGAAGATTTCGAAAGATAGCGCTCCAATGTATGTACTTTTCCATCTCATCCCGCAATTGCTTCTCTGTATCATTTGCCTGTTTCAAAGCTTCATTGGCTTCATTCAGACGAGTCGTGAGCTCTGCCTTCTCGGCTTCAAGCTTCTTTACTTCAGGGGACGCCTCGGCGCTCTTCCTGAAAAGATCGCCAAGATCTATTTTTACAGGACTGCCCTCGGGAACGATTATCCAAACGAGACACATGGCAAGTATGCCGATCAAGATCCCCAATATATATTTCAAATAATATGGGCTGTTTTTCTCCGGAGAAAGCCCGCTTCTCATCCACTCTGCTGTTGCCGCGATTTTCCTCAGACGTTTTGATTTGCCTGTACTAGCCTCTTCTGAAGGGATTTTGCCGTCCAGTTGATCCAAATACCTCGATGCCCGGATACTGTTATCATCCATCTGAATGACTTTGTTGAACATGCGCCGGGCATTGTCTTCATCATCCAACTTCAAAAAGCAGATCCCCATAAGGTTCATTGCTTCGTAAAATGCCGGATAGATTGCGATGGCCTTTTTTAATGCTATTATTGCTATATCTTCATTATTGCTCCTCAGATCATCCAGTGCTTTATTGTAAAGTTCGATTGCATTTTTCATATCATCGGGTATTCTGCCAATCTTTTCTTCAACTTTTTCAACATCAATAAATTCAAATTTGGATAATTCTTCATTAATATCCAGCATAACACCCCTCCAGAAAAATCAATTTGCCAGAATAAACCCGGACATTGATTTTATTGTAACATTATTGATGTCAACTCTACAAGTCTAGAAAATATAGGCTTTTAGGCTGATATTTGCTCAGTCTTCCGCCAATATGTCACAAGTATGCATATCAAGCTGATTCCAGGGTATTTTTATATATTCTGTCTTAATATGTTTGTTATATTCCCCTTTGAATAATCTGCCGTTGATATAGAATTTTCTGTTTCCTGTTCCTGTATTTTTATATCTTAACCTCAACAGACATGAACGTATTTTTATATCCACCCTGAGTTCTTCAAACGGAAACCAGTTTGCCGGCTGGATAATCAGGCAATCATGTTCGGGCTCGATACCGAAAACAAATCTCATGAATATCTTGAACAAAACGTTGGAACTGCCGGTCTGCCAGTCATTCATCGACTCTCCGTCGATGTTAAGCTCTTCATTACAGCCATATGAGTTAGGCATTACATACGGAGAACAGGAAACCTTACGGTGTGTGAAGGGAAGGATCCTGAAAATCTGGTCCCAGGCCTCCCTGGCTAGTCCCATTCTGAAAAGCGCCATTATTGCAAATGTTGAAGCATGTATGTATACAGCCCCGTTTTCTGCTGTACCTTTTGGAAGTTTGGGTATTCTTCCCACTCCGGGACAATCGGGAGGGAAATGGGGGGCAAAAGTTCTATATCCATATTTTGAATCCAAATTCTTAAAAGCCTTTAATATAACCTTTTTCATTTCCGGGGTTTTTTCATATAAACCGGACAGGACCCAGAATGCATTCGAAGTCAGGCTATATCTTGATTCTCCGTCAGGATCGCAAAAGCTGCCGACCAGATACGACCTTTTGTCTCCCCAGCCGTGAACTATTCTTTTTTCATCATTGAGGCCTTCGACAACTGCATACTTGAGGATATTACTTTCAAGAATGCTCCTTGCTTCCGAATAAATGGGTATTTTTGCCAAATAATGCTCACCGGTATCCAGTGCTTCATTCACTTTTTCAAGGATGCCAATGATTTCAGCCAGGTTTTGATAAACATGGAGGGATGCCATGACCGAGACGCCTGTCCCGAAGGCGACGCCCTCTTCACTGCTTACGCCCAGTCCGTCCAGAGCATCATTCCAGTCTCCGTACAAGGCCTTTATCAGTCCTGTATGTCCAAAATCCCTGTTGCTCAGAAGATAATCCATTATCCTGATCAGATGGTCAAGGACACTGTCGCTTTTGCCGCTGCTTATCCCAACGCCTTTACCCTCATCAGCCAGGCAATAGCCGCATGATTCAGTCAAAAATCCAAAATCTCCCGTTAATTTGAGATATGTCGATACCGCTGATATGACCCATGACCCCTGGTCTATGAAAGGTCTCAGGTCCATGTACGCGGGGGCCCCTTTTTTTAAAGGCAGTGTATACTGCCGCGGGCATCTTCCGTCTTCCAGAACGAAGTTCAGAGCTTCAAGCATTTTTCTCTTCGCTGCCGAAGGCTCCCAGAACATATATGCCTCCAAAGCCTGAAAAACATCTCTTATTCCGATCATCGAAAGCGGTGAAAGCTGAACATAGCCTTTTATAAGCGAGCAGAATTTAACCTGCTTCATCAGGTGATAAAAGAAGGAGTTCAGCAGCCCGCTTTCAACAGGGCCTTCCGATGGGCCAGAAAACTCAACAGACAGGTTTTCGAAAGACATAATGGCCTCTTTTTCAAGGCTTGCGGAAAGATCGTCCTTCTCGGTCGGAGTCAAATGTCTGGCGAACAGAAATCCGGCTTCTTTCTCATCTTTGCATTGGGTCCTGTATTTGAGCTCCAAATCATACCTGACCGCTGAGCCGGGTCCCATATCAAGACAGATTATGTCCCCCGCTGCCCCTGTCTCTGTAAATGCGCACCGATTCTTTCCTTCCGGCAGATGCCCTCTGTACAACGGCTCCGGATAGCTGAGATTATTCATTATACCTCCAACGTACTCATATCTGGAGGCGGTTTCCTCATGGGACAGCATTCTGCAGTTCCCGTAAAAGGTGATATGCCTTGATAAGGCCGCAATATTGGATACCGACTCTGTCCTGCTCAGGTCTTCGTTGGTCCTGATCATAAAGCTTCCCAGGTCGTTGTCTTCTGTTACGGATCTTATGAACCTTACCTCCCGGAACCATCTGTTTTCTGCGCCTTCAAACAAATCATGGCGCAGAAACGGGTTTATAAAAGCAGATATGAAGAACCTTCTGGCTTCCGGTGACAGGTTTTCTGCTCCCAAAGTAAAATGCAAAGTATTTTCCTTGTCAGGGAATACTCTGACAGAAAATCTCATATCACACGCTTCGGTTATGTAATATGCGCATGAGCCTGAAAAAACCGTATATCTGACTGCCGTCATGTTCAAGGTCCTCAATCTGGGTACCGGCAGCAGCGATATAACCTCATGATCATCGTCTGAATGCCTGAACCCTGCAAAAAAGGCAATTTTGGGTTCCTGCCCTTCCGATGCCTTCGGAAAAACCGAAAAGCGCCCGTCATTGCAGTACATATACCCCGAACTATGTGCCCAGAAATTGAATCCGTCATATCCATAAGGATATCTGCAATCAGTTGATCTGTCAGGTATGGACAGGATACGGTGATCATCAAGAAAATACACGTTGCCGGGCATCTGTTTGCTTCGTCCCTTGCCGTTCATTGCCTCATTATATCTTTCGGAAATCTCATTGATGGTTTTAAAAAACATATTATCCCCCTTTGCAGCAAATCTTGTATCAATGAGTAAAAGAAGCCCGGGAGAGCACCCGGGCCTCTGTTTGAAAAACTCACTGTCATTTAATCCAGACCCATTTCCCTGGCTTTCTCATTGACCTCTTCGATCATCTTGCTCAGGCCTTTGGCTTCATAATCATTCAGCAGTTCCTCCCACATCTTCTCTACAGGTTCTTTGCCCATCATGATGTTGAGCATGAAATCATGATCGAAAATCGTAAACTTATCCTTAGTCGGTGTTGAAACATATGTAAGCCTTACTTCATAATCCGGTTCCCTTGTAACTGATTTTGCATATTCAAGGTCCTTTACGGCAGCTTCCCTGATAGCCGGGTCAATGGTAAAGTTGTTGGGATCATACAGATATTGATCATCGAACTCAACGAGAGCTCCGACCGTACCTGCACCGGGCTGCTTCTTCAGAAGCTCTTCATTGCTTATGAGCGGTATTATCTTGTCTCCCTCTTTCTTATAGTCAACACCCTTGACACCGAAGCGGTAAAATTCCTTTGTGTCGGGCTGGAGCAGGTAATCATACATCCTCATGATCCTGTCCATTTTTCTGTCGTCCACATTCGAACTGAAATAACTTTCCGACCAGTATGTTCTGAACGTGCAATAATAGCGGTTTCCGTCGGTCGAGGGAAAATATTTTACACGCTTGACCGCATCGAGCAGCGGTACGTCGGGATGAAGCTCTTTCCATCGGGGCAGCAGCAGATTATTGATATTTCCGTATCCCACAACAAGAATTGCTGCGGCTTTTCCTGAGGCAAACTTGTCATAAGCCTGCTGCCCTTTAACAAGCGCGATATCCTTGTCGATAAGTCCCTGCTCGTACATTTCTCTCACATTCTTCAGAGCAGGCAGTGAGTATTTAGTGGTCAAAACAGCGGGAACATATCTTCCTTCATCCTTTATTTTGAAAAGATTTCCATGAGTAAATTTTACCAGCCTGCCAAAGGCTATCATATAAACCAAAGTTATAAGAGATATGCAAAATAGTCAGAGCAATCAGACAGATATATACCATTAATGAACAGGCATATGAATTCAGTCCATATTTTATATAACTGAAATCCATTTGCTGCGTGTCGTGGACAATGCTTCTGCACAATTTGATTAGTACAGCCAATAAGTGCCGCTACGTAGCCTTACTTTGTCATTCTGAGGAGCGAAGCGACGAAGAGCACAAACGACAATATGATTCATATGCTCGTTTACGACATCCCTCCGCTTCTGAGTTTTGGGGACGGAGGCTTCGACTCATTCTTGCTCCCACCCAGAATGAGTCAAAGCCTCCGTCCCCTAGACTCAAAAAATGATGAACCCGGTGTTATTTCCCGGCTGTCCAGACTTCCAGTTCGACGATCTGGTTATACGGGCTTTCTTCCCCGTCGGGCTTCAGAGCACCGTTTTGATAATGCCTTACATATCTGGCGTTTACGGTATCGAACACTATGGTCTTACCTTCAGGCGTTTCAGCATATTCCTCGTCGGTCCCGGAACCAAGCCCGGCAGAATTGTCTGTATCATTATTGAATACTGTCACGACGCCGGTCTCAAAATTCGGGTCGTTGGAAAGCTGGATTATCAGATCGTGTACGATCCTTCCGTCGGCATAATAATGCCAAACTACAATTTTGTTGACATCATAGCTTTTGCCGAAGTCTATCTGAGCCCATTGCAATCCTTCACCGCCGACACCTGTATAATGGCCTTCAGCCGCTGTTTTGTCTCCGTCGTTGAGCGCAGTGGGATTGATATAAAGCCCGTTACCGCCTGTAGCAGGTTTGTTTATCGCAACATTTACCGGAAAATCTCCGATCATTACTTCAACATCGAGTTCCTGGCTCGATTTCGTGCCGTTTTCATTTGACAGATCAGCCTGGTATTTATATGTCATAACCGGTTTGGACTGAGCCTGATAATTGAATGTCTGGACTTGCTGCAGGCCTGGTGTGATCGGTTTGACCATGATAAGCCTGCCGTTTTCGTACAGCTTCAGTTCCCTTGCATTGCTGTTGGCGGGAACTGTTACCTGAATGTTGTAATCGCCGCTGTTCTGGGGGCTGTCAACGCTTAATACCGCAGATTCCTGGGGGATCAGTCCGGCGTCTTTAGGTTTGACGGTATCTGTTCTCTTAGTATTCGATGCCCTGAAGTTCCTTACGGCGGCCTCGGCCTGTTCACAGGTCAGTACGACATCCTCGGCATAGAACACCCAATCGATGTCTTCGGTGTATTCGCGGATCTCATCCGAATCTATTAGGCCTCCGTTGACGAACCACAGGTTGAAATTGATACTCATCGGGTGCTCAGGGTAATATTTATCGCTGTGTTCAGCAACTATATCTCCGTCTATATAATACCTCACGACCCCTTCCTTTACTGTGAAAACCAATGTATGCCAGCCTTCGAAGCGCCGATACTGGAACTCAGTGATGTTGACCGCATTCCATGGATCTCCCTGATAAGTTTCCCATGTGGTTTCATACATGAATCCGTTTGGGTCTCCCCAGCCACCATTGGGCATATATTCAAAATCACATTCGCAGTAATCAGGGTCCATATCATATTTTAAAGGAGTGATGGCAAAGAATGTTTCAACAATACTGTCCCCGTCGGGTCCGATGTCGGGACTGTCGTTAAATTTGACCCTTGCTGCGTATGTTCCTTCATAGAACTTCCTCTGCTGATATATTTCGCCCTGGCTCGTTCCCGCGTTCGTACCGTCTGTGATGGAAGTCAGCCTTACCACTTTGTTGCCCTTCATATCAGGATCGTTCACAAGGGTCACATTTTCCTTGGTCCATGAGCATCCAATTGGTCCGGGACCGTCTGTCGTGCTTTCTTTTATGGTCCATCCCATCTTTGAGAAGTTTTTGTCGGTTATCTTGGAATAAATGAAATCGTCAAAGAATATGTCTGTGACCTTAACGGTCAGGTCTTCTCCGATAAGCGTGCCGTTCCCGTTCGAAAGATCGGCCCTGTACACATAATCTCCCTTTGCCTTGTTTCTTACTACATATGAATAGTTATTTTCCCTGTTCGAACCTGGTTTGAAGTTCTTGACCATGACCAGTTCGTCATTTTCGTACAGCCTCAGGCTGGTGGCAGAATTGCCTGCCGGAATAGTTATCGTTATTTTATAATCACCGGTGTTTACCTCCCTGTCGCAGATAAGTGTGCACGGCGCAGGAACAGATCCCGTCTTGGGCTCAACAGTGTCTTTTCGGGAAACAGAATCTTTCCTGAAATTCTGCACTGCCTTTCTCACCTGCTGGATGGAAAGTTCGGCGTATTCCTTAAAATACACCCAGTCGATATCCTGGACATATTTTCTGATCTCTGATGAATCCAGCAGACCGCCGTTCACGAACCAGAGGTTGAAATTGATGCTCATGGGATGCTCGGGATAGTATTTGCCGCTGTGCGACGCGACAAGCTTTCCGTCTATATAGTATTTTACATAGCCGTTTTTGACAGTGAACAAAAGTTCGTGCCAGCCCTCAAAGCTTTCGAACTGGAATTCGGTGGTGTTCACAGACTGCCATGGCTCATTCTGATAGGTCTCCCAGGTGGTTTCGTACATGAAGCATCTGGTATCCCCCCAGCCTCCGTTTGGCATATATTCGAAATCACACTCGCAGTAGTTGGGATCCATATCATATTCAAGGGGAGTTATGGCAAAAAAGGTCTCGACGATGCTGTCGCCATCAGGTCCTGACACGGGGCTGTCAGTGAATCTTACTCTCGCCGCATATGTACCCTCATAGAACTTTCTCTGCTGGAAGATCTCAGCCTGGCTTGTACCTGAGTTGGTCCCGTCTGTGGTCGATGTCAGCCTGGCCAGCTTGTTTCCTGCCATGGCAGGATCGTTTATAAACGTTACATTGCTTTTTGACCATGAACAACCTATGGGGCCGGGACCCTCAGTAGTGCTTTCCTTGACTGTCCATCCCATTTTTGCCAGTTCGGCGTCATTCGGGTCGGAATAGTTGAAATCATCAAAGAACTCGCCCACAGCTGTTTCCCCCTTTATCGGGCCTGAAGTCGCATCGGAGTAACAGGCGTTGACCAGCATGAATGCGAATATGGTGATGATTGCCAGCAACGCCGCAGCAGATCTTGAATAAGATTTAAACATGACTCCTCACTCCAATCTTTGATTTGATTGATAAAACACTACTGGAAGTGTTTGCTTCGCATTGTTCATTTTATAATCAAAGACGGGCATTTCATATGAAGAAGATATTTTTAAAATATTCAAAATGTTTAGTTGAGAATAAAAAAGAAGCGTAACCAATACGCTTCATGTAACATGAATCCATTCATAATATAATTTAAGTCCATTCAGTGTCATCCTGGATCATCCATAATGTTGTTGACTTCTTCGATCACCTTGTCCAGACCCTTCTTGCGATAACCCTCGATGATCTCGTTCCAGACAACTTCCACCGGTTTTTCGCTTATCATTACCCTGATCATGTCATCATAATCATAGATCGCAAAAACATCCTTGGAAGGAGTAGAAAGATATGTAAGGCTATCCTCATACTCAGGGATGACTGTTTCGGCCATATCAGTGGCTATATCCGATGAAGCCATCTCTCTTATCTTAAGATCAAGTGTGTAATTGTTGGGATCATACTGGAACTGGTCGTCATACTCCACAAGGCTGCTCAGAACAGGCCCTGAATGCTGTTTTTTCTTAAGGTCCTCCGAATTCGTAATTGGGATTATTCTGTTGCCTTCCTTTATATAATCGACGCCTTTTACTCCGAACCTGTAGAACTCCTTTGTTTCCTCCGAAAGCATATAGTCATACAGATCAAGGATCCGGCTAAATTTCTCATCACTCATTTCATTGTTGAAATAGCTTTCGGACCAGAATGTCTTAAAGACACATTGATACTTATTTCCATCGACAGCGGGAAAATTCCTGGCTCTTTTGACACACTCGGTCAATTCCTTATCAGGATATATTTCTTTCCATTTTTTCAGCACGAAAGTATCGAGATTCCCGTATCCTTTGATCAGAATCGCAGCAGCCTTGCCTTCGGCAAATTTCTCATATCCCTGGGTACCCTTGGCCGAAACAGCCTCCCTGTCTGTGAGCCCGTTCACATACATATTCCTCAGGTTTATAAGGGAAGGCAGAGATTTTTCAGAGAAGACGGCCGGGATATACTTCCCGTTTTCTTTTATCCATTTATAATCGTTCCCGCTTCCGTCGCTGGCAGCGGCAGGATTGCTGTATAACCAGAACAGGCCGCTTATATGTTTCATGTTCACAAAAGTCAGCCCCTGGATATTTCTGTTCTCCGGATCATTTTTTATGATCGCGTCGAGCATGGATGAGAATTCTTCCCATGTTTCCGGTTCCTTGTTTATACCGGCCTTCTGTGCCAGGTCCCACCTGTAGAATATATTCCTGTCATGGACACAGTACTTGATCGAATCATAAAGGCGCCTTGGAACAAAATACAGCTTGCCGTTCACCTTCAGATTCTCTATATCTGCTTCGGCCAGATATTTTTCGAGATTCGGAAACCTGCTCAAATCATCGGGCAGGGACTTTATCAGCTTTCTTTTTATCCAGTCCCTGTAATAGCTCGTTCCGATAGCGTCAATGGAGAATATGTCGGGAAGATCGCCCGTTGATGCCCATAATATGATTTTCTGGGTATAATCATCCCAGTTTATTGGTACAGGTTTTAGTTCGATATTGAATCTTTCGGATAAATGCTCATAAAACTGGTCGTTTTCCTTATGCGACAGTGCATCGTCTATCCCCCAGAGAGCAACCGATATTTCCATCCGATCCTCATATAATGAATTTTCTTGGTCAGTACCGGTTTCTCTGGCTGGTACCTTATCACTGCAGCCTGCACTTATTACGATTACCGACAAAATAACCGCCAGTATTCCGATTTTCCGCTCTTCCCTCATTCAATGACCCTCCTGGTTACGCTGAACAGTCGCGGGCATTAATCACTCCCTGCTGGAGCTGCGAAATTGTCCGGGGCTTTTACCGGTGATCTTCTTAAATACCCTTATGAAATAGAAATAATCTGTATATCCGCTTTTACCGGCAATCTCACCGAGCGTGAGGTCGGTATTTTTAAGCAATTCCTTCGAGTAGTTGATCCTTAGCCCTGTCAGATAATCGGTAAAGGTCATTCCAAGCTCCCGTCTGAACAACTGGCATAAATAGTTGGAGTTCAGCGCATAATCCCGGGAAAGGCTCTGTATCGATATATCCTTGTAAAAATTGCGGTTGATATAATCAATAATCTTCTTGAAATATTCATTTCTGATATCGGATATGTTTCCGGTCTTTTTTCTTCCTATAATATTCATGGTCGATGTTGTTATGTACTCGAGCATTTCCTGCATCCCGGAAAATCGCTTACATAATTCATCGATATTGTATATGTATTCTTCATAGCCTTCCTCGCCCAAAAGCCTGGAAGAGAAACTTACATATGAATTATAAATGTTTATGGCATGCTTTACATTCATTTTGCCGTTCTGAGAGTACTCATGGAAGCCTGCAAGCACTTTTTTGATCTCTTCTATGTCCATGTGGATCATGGCATTTTCAAAGCTGATTATCAGCTTCTCCACATTCCTGTCCTCGGCTTTTTTTCTGAATGGCCATTTGCTGCCCGATATAAAATACTGGTAAGCCAGTATAATGGTCTCATCGATAACATTCTTCAGATCGGCCACTGTATAAATAATATCATAAATCCCTATGCTTTTCACATTTCCGGTAAACTCAGAACTGACAAGATCCTCATCATTATAATCCTGAAGAAAATATATGGATTTGTCGTATCCGATTTTCAGCCTGACAGTTTTTTCTGAATTGAAAAGCCTGGCGGATTTGCCTCCTATAGTAACTGCCACGGTAAAGCCTTTTTCGGGAAATATTCCGTTCGATCTGAAAAATTCTTCTGTTTCGGCATGATTGTCGTGGTCTTCATCTTCGATCAGATAGAGGATATCTTCATTTTCTCGCTTATTTTCATTGTCAAGGATATTTTTGACCTTACTGAGTATGCTTTTGATCTCAGCGTTGTCAAAAGGCTTGAGACAATAGCCGACCGCTCCGTAATTCATTGCCTTCTGAGCGTAAGCGAATTCGGCATACCCGCTTATTATCACAAACTGTATGCCTTCCAGCTTTTCTTTTACATTTTTGATTAGCTCAAGACCGGTCATCCCCGGCATTCGTATATCGGTGAACACAAGATCAGGCTTCAGTCTTAAGATCTCTTCATAAGCATCCACACCGTCATTGGAGCTGGCTATCACCTCAAAACCGCTTTCTTTCCAGTTGGTTCCCCTGATGAGACTTTTGATGACGAATTCTTCATCATCGGCAATAAAAACTTTATACATTTTCCTCATCTCCCGCAGGCAATAAAATAACCACCTCAGTTCCCTTGCTGGGCTCACTGTATATGCTTAAACCATATTCCGCTCCATAGGTGAGTTTGATCCTGTTGTTCACATTGAACAATCCGATCCTTCCGTCCCTTCCGGAGTTCAGACGGGAATCGGCAGCCGAACCGGAAAGCTTTGATCTTATTTCGGCCAGCTTATCTTCTTCGATACCCACGCCGTCATCCTTTATCCAGATCCTCAAGGTCCTGCCGTTGATCGAACTTCCGATCGTCAGCCTGCCTTTTCCCCTCTTGGCCTCCAGTCCGTGAAAGAATGCATTTTCAACGACAGGCTGGAGTATCATTTTAGGTACCTTGACATTCAGAGTTTCTTCTTCGATCTGGTATTCAGCCTCCAGTCTTTCTCCAAACCTTATGAGATGGATGTGCACATAGGCTTTTATGATCTTGAGCTCCTCGCCAAGCTGAACCGTATTGGAACCCTTTACGCTGTATCTGAAGACAAGAGCCAGGGCATTGGTCATTTCGTAAAGCTTTTCCGCTCCCTCATCAAGAGCGATGCCCTTGATCACTTCAAGGGTATTGTAAAGAAAATGAGGGTTGATCTGACTTCTGAGAAAGGCCAGCTCCGACTTTTCTTTTTCGATCTCCGTTTCGTACAGCTTGGAGCTAGTTTCGAACAGTCTGTGAGTCAGATTGTTGATCTCCCTGAGCATGCTGTTGAATTCCTTTGACAATACCGTGATCTCAAAATACCCTTCCAGCTGGACTTCCTTCTTAAGGTCCCTGATGCTCCCTCCTTTAAGATCATCCATAAAAGAGATAAGTTTTTTTACCGGACGGGTGATATTGTTGGTTATAAGGAAGAATAACACCGACATGGAAATCAGGGTAACCATAAGGACGATCATTACGATCCTCCTTAACTGGTCTATCTCCGCGAACAGCTCCTTTTCAGGCATAAAGCTTATTATCCTGCCCTGTATGATAGGGATTTCATCCACAAGTACGATATTTCTGGATCCATTGATCTCATATGTATCTTTAATGTCGTTGTTCTCGAAATCATTGATTATGTTTTCTATAAGCTCCCTGTTCCCGCTTATTCCGAGAGGATCGTTTTTGGAATATATATTGCCGTTTTTGTCTATCAGATAATATTTAAGCTCTGTATTATCGGTGACTCTGCTAATTTCATCGAAAATTGGGTTAACATCAACCAATACTGCCGCAAAGCCGATCTTCCTTCCGAGAATATCCTCATTATAAGCTGAGTTTATGTACATACCATACATGATGGCTATTACACCTTCATTATTCAGGCTTGTCAGCTCTACAAACCCGGTATTATGTACTTTTCTGTCATCGGGGATCTGACCCTTGAGGCTCAATACGGTATTGTACTCACCTTCCATGGTAAAATAGCTGCCGTTCTCACTTATTATAACAATATCGATTATGTCCTTTTTTATAACCATCATATTTATTGACATGTAAATCAGATTTTTGCTCAGATCATATGATTTCTCGGGATTCGAAGCAGTAAGATAATCCTGTGTGTTTATATCATAGCCGATGTTGTAGAGTATATTCGTTACTTCCTGATAATACAGATCAATATTGTGCTTTATTTTTGAAGTGATCTCTGTAGAGTATTTTTTATTTTTATCCACCATGATGTCAGAAGCCTTTTTATAAGCAAAGGCAAACACGGAAATGACTGCCGTTATGATCAAAAAAGCAGTTATTGTCAGTTGTTTTGTTATTGTCAATTTTTTAAATTTCATAACAACCTCTAAGTAAATAGTATTTAAAAAAGATTCCAATGTCAACAAACACCGGTATATATAATAAATTTAAGCAGGACCTCCGGTCCTGCTTAAATTTCGGCCACCTGGTCAGGGGTATGATCAGTCGGCGGTATATATTTCCACTTCCACATAATGGTTGTAGATATTCGCATTGCTGCCGTTTGAATACAGTCTGACATATCTTGCGCTGACCGGTGAGAATACAATGGTCTTCCCTTCGCTCGTCTCGGCATACTCATCATCACTGCCTGCTCCGAAACCGGCGCTGTTGTCATTATCGTTGTTGAATACCGTAGTAACACCACCTGAAAAATCAGGAGTATCTGACAGCCTTACGATCACGTCATGGTATGTCCTTCCATCGCCGTAATAATGCCACAGATTTATTTGGTGGATCTTCTTGCTTTCTCCAAGATCGATCTGTATCCATTGCAGATTTTGTGTAACTCCCATATAGTTGTTCGTGTTCTTGTCACCGTCAGTAACATATGATGCATTTCCCCATATATAATCACTGGCCGTTATAGGCCTGCCTGCGGCAGCGTTTACCAGCTCCGGATCTTCCTCCTCATCGTCACCTCCATCTTCCTCTTCGACTGTAACGGTGATGATATTGCTGTTGAGAGAACCGGTACCGTCACTTGTTACTGCCACATAGCTGTATATGCCGGGTTCCTTGTCACTGAAGCTGTAAGTGAATGTCTGGACTGCCGGCATATCGACTGCCAGACTTCTTTCAAGAAGCAGTGTATTGTCGTTTTGCTCATAAAGCTTCAGAGTGTTTGCACTGTTATTGGCAGGAACATTTACGGTTATGGTGTAATTTCCTGTGTTATGAGCATCATCGACCGATATGCTTGCAGCCTTCAGGACCGGAGGGATCGGGTCTGAGCTGTCAAGAGTGTCCTTTCGGGAAACAGAATTGTTCCTGTAGTACTGAACATTGCATTCGGCCTGGGCAGGAGCCATTATTACATCCTTTGCGTAATATACCCAGTCAACATCCTGAATATATGCCCTTTCCTGATTTCCGCCCGCCCAGATACCATCGATGAACCATAAGTTGAATGAAAGGAACATCTCTGTTTCAGGTGCATAGATATCGTGTGATGCAAGCAGTTGCCCGTCAATATAATATTTGGTTTCGGTACTTGTGGATTGGATCACGCAGGTATGCCAGCCGCTGAAATCACGGGTCGTGGGAGTGGTCGTTCTGATGCTGGCTGTTTCCCACGTGGTATTCCACATGGTCATCGCCGGCTTTCCCCAACCCCCGTTCGCAAGGTATTCAAAGTCCATTTCACCGTAATCCGGACTGTTTTGCAAAGTCCACGGAGAAATGGTGTAAAATGTCTCGACTATCTGATCCCCGTCAGGTCCATAAGCAGGCTCGTTCGTAAACTTGATCCTCGCAGCATAGGTTCCGTAGAGGAACTTTCTGGGTGCCAGTATCTCAGCCTGGACGGTAGTTTCTCCGGACCCTCTTGTGGTCGCTGTTAGCCTTAAGAATTTATTGCCGGGAAGCTCACTGTCATTGACGAAAGTTACATTGTTTTTTGACCAGACACAGCCCCCGGGACCAGGACCGCCGGTTCTGTCGCTCACTTCGTATCCAAAATCAAGCAAGGCCTGGTCGCTGCTTGCGTTATACATATTGAAGTCATCGAAGAATACTCTCGGCAGATCGTAGCCATCCGGATTTTCAGGTGGTTCAGGTGGTTCGGGTGGCTTCGGTATAATGCATTCCCAGGCATTGCCCTGAACATCCATGGGCTCTTCATTGACGTTATACCATTTGGCTTTCCAGACAGCACCTTTATGCATCACGATCGAGTCCTTCGGATAGGCAACAGTGGGATCCCATTGGGGGTAGTCCTCAGCAAACGCAGCCTCAGTGATAATCATGAAGGAAAACATGTAAGAGAGCATGCATAGAACCAGAAAAATCGCCAAAGCAGCAGGTAAGGTACTGAGTGGTTTTTGGAACTTACTCATGCTTTTCCCCTCCTTGTACAATTAATATTGTATTAAATCAGTGACCAAAGCCACTGTTTGACCCATCAATTTTTATAGTTAACATAACATTTTAAGCTTCATACTTTTCCAAACATCAAGCACATCATCCGGCTT
>DULR01000045.1 GCA_012840245.1 Clostridiaceae bacterium | reverse complement strand
GGTACACAATTTATTAATCTTTCGACAAGGTGTCCGGATGTGCCGAAATCAGTGTCCGGATAATTCCGAAATCACTGTCCGGATGTTTTCGAAAACAGTGTCCGTATGTGTCCGAAATATGCATTCGCAACCAGAGGAGTAAAAACATATGCGCTGCCAAAGGACACAAACTGATAGATAAGGCCTGTGAGAGATATGAAAAGCACAGCCTTTTCCTTTCCTGTTTCGAGAAGCTCCTTCAATTTCATGGGCTCTCTCTCTGCCTTATCCTCTGTCAGAAATAACGACAAGACCAGGCCAAGGCTTCCCAATACCACTGTTGCAACGAACGGTGCTTTCTGACCCATATTCTGAGAAATCCAACCGCCCAGTAATGTTGAAAAGGTAACACCGGACATCTGGCAAACGCTCAGCATGCCAATGGCTTTATCAGAACTTCTGAATTTGGAATGAAACATAACAGTAAAGACGACCCAAAAGGATGCTCCCACTCCTGCCATCATCCTTGCGACAAGGATCCCGATGGGCGCCGAAGAAGTAAGAAAGCAGATCCCTGACAGCAGGACACAGAGCATTCCCGAAATCACATTAAGCTTTCTTTTGCCTGTGATATCCGAAATGATCCCGATCGGTAGCCTCAGAAGAAACTGCATAAGTCCGTAAGAACCACCGATCAGACCTATCATGTACACACTGGATCCAATTGACTTGGCATAGGGAGTCAGTGTCGGGACGTATATGTATTGACCGCTCCAGAAACACAAGATCGCGATTATGAAGAGGAAGATCTGCTTTTTGTTCATAGTACTCCTTGCTGCTGTATCTAAGGCTGCGATGATGCGATTTTCTCTTTTTTAGCCGCATGCCCTCCGGATTTCAGGCATACATACCAAGTTCATTATAGCACTCATATCAGTAAATACAATAAATTTATCAAAGATTTGACAAACATTTTATAGTTTTGACCAAAAAAAGATACAGAATCAACAAAGCGACCAATCATTATTGATCACATCTGCCAATAATGATTGGTCGTCCCGTGGCCATTATATCAGGCTTGATATTATCAGTATTTTGTGAATCTTTCTCCTGAAACTCCGCAAATACTGCATTTTTCAGGACGTGATTTCTCGATGTTTCCGCAAACAGGGCACAGGTAATAGAAAACTTCTTCATCATTATCTATATTTTCAAGTGCTTCCTGATATAATCTTGCATGTACTTCTTCAGCTTTCATTGCACCGGTGAAGGAAATAATGGCTGCTTTGTTTCCGGCAGCTTCAGCTTCCTTCACAAAATCCGGATACATATCCTTATACTCATAGGTTTCACCAGCAACAGCGTCTTTGAGGTTTTCAACTGTTGATCCTATTTTCCCGGCTACTTCCAGATGCTTCAGAGCATGGATAGTCTCAGCGTCTGCTGCTGCTCTGAACAATTTTGCAGCATTCAGTTTGCCTTCTTTTTCAGCCTGTTTTGCGTAAGCAAGATACTTTCTGTTTGCCTGGGATTCTCCGGCAAATGCTTTCATCAAATTTTCAATGGTCTTGTTTTCACTCATTTTCATTACCTCCTGCATATATAAAAATATTTATGATTTATTTTTTAATTTTTATTCGACAGGCAATTCGGACATATACCGTTGAAATACACATTTTTGCTGTTTATCATGAAACCGTCCAGACCTTCGCCTATCAGGGAATCAATATTGACTGAAAAATCATATATCTCACCACAGGAATCACATTTAAAGTGCCCATGGTTTTCAACATTGATATCATATCTGGTTTCATTATCCTCGATGGTAATGACCCTGACCATGCCTGATTCTGCCAAAACACGCAGCGTATTATATACTGTTGTCTTTGACAGCGTGGACAGTTCCTTGTGGAGATCGGTGTAGATTTTGTCCACTGTCGGATGGCATCGGTTATTATTGAGGTATTCCAAAACCTTCAGCCTTTGATAGGACAAATTGATATTCTTCTCTTTCAGTTCCTGTTTCAAGTTCTCGAATGAAGTATTCATAATCATGACCCTTTATTAGTTTGTAATAATTTTAATTTTGTAATCATTACAAATCTAATTATAATACAAAAAATAAAAAATGCAATACATAATCTAAAAATTTTTGAAAAAAAAAAAGGAGCTGTTTTTACAACTCCCTTTAAGTTGTTCCCTACGCCATTGGTTATACATCTGGCACCTTTTGATTTAAGACGCCTCGTCAGAGCATATATTCCCAGAGACAGGGATATTGCTGCAGATGCTATTAGTGGCCATATGTACGGATATACTGATAATGCACTGCTCTCTCCATCTAATTTTTTATGCCTGAACCGGATTTCTGCCCTCCATGCTGTAAACGAATGCCAGGACTTCGGCAACGGCCTTATAAAGCTCCTGGGGAACTGCCTCCCCCACTTCCACAGAATTGTACAGCGCCTGCGCAAGGGGTTTGTTCTCCATTATGTGAACTCTGTTCTCCTTAGCGACATCCTTGATACGCTGAGCCAGAAAATCCACTCCCTTGGCAACGACATAAGGAGCCGACATTTTTTGTGGCTCATATTTTATTGCAACAGCATAGTGTGTCGGGTTTGTGATGACCACGTCGGCCTTCGGAACTTCACTTAGCATGCGTCTCATGGATATCTCTCTCTGTTTTCTCTTGATCCGGGATTTTATTTCAGGATTTCCTTCAATCTGCTTGAATTCTTCCTTTATTTCCTGCTTGCTCATCCGAATGTCTTTCTCATATTTGCGCCACTGGAAGAAATAATCTGCCGCAGCGATGATGAGCAGGTAAAAGCATATCTTTATGGCGATCTTCAACGCCGTATCAATAAAGTAGCCGGCTATCTGCCCTACTCCAAGATCCATGAGTTTCAGCATGTTTGTGAACTCGCCCCGTATGGAGGAATATGCTACCCAGGATATAAGCACCACTTTGATTATGGACTTTGCCAGCTCGAACAGTGACCTTACCGAAAACATCTTCTTCAGGCCGTTTATCGGATTCAAATGTGAGAACTTCGGTTTTATTGGTTCAAGAGTAAACAAAAAGCCGATCTGCACGTAAGAGCTCAAAACACCGATAACAATAGCGATAACAAAGAACGGAGCTGTCATCTTCAATAGCTCGAGAACTACAAAAGTAACAAGCCTCATTATTTCGACAGGCTCCTGAAAATTATACTCAGAATTTTGAAAAGCAAACATGTTGAACAGTTTGCTAAGACCCTCATAAATGTTTCGGCCGAATATCCTCATGGCCAAAAACATAATCAGAAGGATAAGGCTTGCAGGAAGCTCACGGCTCTGCAAAACCTGGCCTTTTTTCCTGAGGTCAGAACGCTTTTTGGGAGTCGCCTTTTCAGTTTTTTCAGATTTGTCAGCAAAAAGCTGCAGATTAATGTAAATCATGGGCCCGTCGCCTGTTTCAGGAATTTATATATTTCTTCATAACTACCCTGTATTATCACATTAACAATGCCTTTGAACGCACCTATGGTAAGCAGGATGACCGTCAGTCCCACTACTATTTTAACAGGCAATCCAAGTATGAAAACATTTAGCTGAGGTATGCTTTTTGAGATAATTCCAAGTGATATGTCGGTAATAAGGATCACTACCGTTACAGGTGCCGCTATCTTAAAGCCTATGGCAAATGCATTTGAAATAAGTTTTATAAGTTGCTGAACCAGTTCTCCGCCAAATACAGCCTCACCTATAGGAAGAAGCGTAAAGCTCTCAGATACCGCCTTTATAAGCAGATGGTGCGAATCTGTGATCAGCATGAAAAGGGTTGCAAAGATTATATAAAAATCTGCCGTTATGGGAATCTGGACATTAGTGTTCGGATCGAACACCGATACCATGCCGAAGCCTATGCGCATATCGATCATCTGACCTGCTATGTAGATGCTTGAGAACAACAGATATGATATGTAACCCAGCGTCAGCCCTACAAAAAGCTCTTTCCCTATAAGGAAAACATATGAAGCGAGAGAATCGTAGCGGCTAATATCGGGCACCGGCACCGAATTGGAGACGATTATGGCAAAAATAAAGCAGAAACCTGCTTTGAAATAATTGGGTATGTTTCTTCTGCCAAAAACCGGGGATAAGAAAAACATGCCTGTAATGCGGACCAATACAAGCAGGAAAACAGTCCATATATCCTGAAAAAAATCAAAGGGTATGGTTGTCATGGTTATTCCCTTACATACCTATAAACTTGATCATATTGTCGTACATCCTTAAGGTAAATTCCTTCATCACCGTCAGCATCCACGAACCTAGCAACAGAAGGGCAAGCAGCATTGCCAGGATTTTCGGAACAAAATGCAGCGATTGCTCCTGGATCTGGGTGGTAGCCTGAAAAATACTTACAGCGAGCCCCACAACCAGGCCTATAAGCAAAACAGGTAAACCGACTTTTATGATGGTCATCAAAGCATCCCTGGCTACATCCAACAGGAACTGTTCCAAAACTTACCCCTCACTTGATATTCATCGCACAAATGTTTTAATAATATTTTCAGTCAAAAGGTTCCAACCGTCAACCATTATAAAAAGAAGGATCTTAAATGGCATTGATATCATGACGGGCGGAAGCATCATCATACCCATGGACATCAATGTACTGGCAACCACCATATCAATGACCAGAAAAGGAATATAAAGCATGAAACCCATTTGGAATGCCGTTTTGAGTTCACTGATCATAAATGCAGGAACTACGACGGTCAATGGGAGATCTGTCAGCTTTTCGGGCGGCTCCACTTTCGCAATACTGGCGAACAGAGCCAGATCCTTATCCCGTGTATATTGGAGCATGTTTTCCTTCAAACTGCCCTCAGCGCGATCTATGGCTTCTTCCAGCGAAATGCGGCTCTCGGAAAAAGGCACCAGCGCATTCTGATTGATGTCGTTTATAACGGGCGACATGATAAAAAATGTCAGGAAGAGGGCTAGCCCGATTATAACCTGATTGGGCGGGATCTGCTGGGTACCCATGGAGTTTCTCAGAAAAGAAAGGACAATGATGATCCTTGTGAAAGAAGTCATCATAATAAGAATTGACGGCAGCAAAGACAATACCGTCAATATCAAAAGCAATTTTATACTTGAACTGATTTCCTGCGGATCATCGGTCGAACTGATAGTAATGCCATTGTCTGAAATGGAAATGCCCGGAGCGGCGAACGCTGCAGTGCATAACAATCCAAAAATAAGAAGTGACAATATGATACATATTATTATTTTCTTCTTTAGCATGGCATAATCCCTTTAGTTATTCCTGGCATTGATCTTTTTAAGTCTTTTTATACTGCCCAGAATTCCTTTGCCCGGATCATCGGTTTTATCCCCGGATCCATCCTCCAATCGGTCGGACTTATCTTTTTCGGTTCGCCTGCTTAATCCCGAATATGTCTCAAAAATCCTTCTGAACTCGGAAACATGAGCTGTTTTGTCATCAGTAGCCTGGCTGTCCTCGGTCTGCTCTTCTATTTCAATTTCGGAAACCATTTCCAAACCTTTTTTGCTCGATAAAAAAAGAAAATGCCTGTTCCCCACAAGTATAAGATAAAGGCAGCGGTCCAATCCCAATGGCAGGGTCTCCACGATCTTCATGTTCTTATTCTTTGCGCCGCCGGACAGCTTTTTACCGATAATTCTGGTGGTGAAATAACAAAGAAGAATTATCGCTCCATATGCCACAAACATGCCCAGCACTTCATAAAAATTCATGACAGGAGCCCCTTTCTGCCGGGAACAGGATCAGCCCACAACTTTCTTGACCGCTTCAATGACGCGCTCTGCCTGGAAAGGTTTTACTATGAAGTCTCTGGCACCGGCCTGAATCGATTCAATAACCATGGCTTGCTGACCCATAGCTGAACACATGATAATCTTGGCAGAATCATTTATGGCCTTGATCTGCTTCACTGCCTGTATACCATCCATTTCAGGCATCGTTATATCCATTATAACGAGATCAGGATTGACTTCCTTATATTTTTC
>DULR01000044.1 GCA_012840245.1 Clostridiaceae bacterium | reverse complement strand
TCAAATTATCCGGTGACTATAACGGAGAGGATCCACCTGTTCCCATTCCGAACACAGAAGTTAAGCTCTCCAGTGCCGAAGATACTTGGCTGGACACGGCCTGGGAAAATAGGTCGTTGCCGGATTTTATATTCCTCAATAGCTCAGTCGGTAGAGCATGCGGCTGTTAACCGCAGGGTCGTTGGTTCGAGTCCAACTTGAGGAGCCAAAACAAAAGGAGTCCAAAAGGACTCCTTTTGTTTTGGGTCTATATGCTGGCATTGATAAATGACCCTGCGGTTAACAGCCGCAACAGAAAAGAAGCTTAACAGGGTTGTTGGTTAAGCGTTTTTGCGAAGCACTCTCAGTAGCCCAGCACTAATATGCATTGTATGTTATACATTAATAGTACATTAATAAACATAAAAAAATAAAAAGTATCAGACCAGTAATTGGCTGTTGTAAAGCCCCGAAATATTTGGTAAATTGATACTATGTCAGTAAAAATCAAAATTTTACGCAGCAAGAGAAGGGAAAAACATGCTTAAAAAAACACTCAGGAAAACGATGATAATAATCATGGCAGCAATTATTTTTGCATCCTGTTCTGCAAATACAAAGAACGGGAATAATAATCCGGAGCCGACCACTTCCGGTTCGTCATTGCCTTCACAAACCCCGGAGCAGACTTCTGAAACAACACCTGCTCCTGCAACAACTCCTGATCCAACTCCGACTCCAACACCTACACCTGAACCAACTCCGGAGCCAATGGAACCGGTTAAGGTCAAAGCCGTATATTTGACGGGAACTACGGTAGCAAAAAGTATAGATCATTATATCGATCTGGTAAATAAAACAGAATTGAATTCACTGGTTATCGACATAAAGGAAAGCGGATATATCAATTATGTATCGGATATACCGCTTGCCAAAGAGCTTTCATTAAGCAGGAATGTTTATAACGTACAGGAAGTATTAAAAAAATGCCATGACAATAATATTTATGTTATCGGCCGCATAGTTGTTTTCAGAGATAACGGTCTTTCCACCAAAAAACCTGAATATGCTATTAAGAAGCCCAACGGCAGCCTGTGGAAGGAAGGAAAGCTGGGTTCATGGACCAATCCGTATATTCAGGAGGTGCTGGATTATAATATAGAGATCGCGAAGGAAGCAGCAGAACTTGGTTTTGATGAGATACAGTTTGATTATGTGAGATTTCCTACCACAAGTGCTAAAGAGGTTACATATGGTGAAAACGTTCCACCGAAATCTGAAGCAATCAACGGATTTTTGAAAAAGGCCACAGAGGAGATAAAAAAAGTTCGGGATATTCCAGTATCGGCAGATATTTTCGGAATAGTTATAGAAAGCGACAGGGATGGAAAGGCCATCGGGCAGATGTTCGACGAAATCGGGCTGCATATCGATTATATTTCGCCCATGATCTATCCCTCGCACTATGCCAATGCTTCCAAAGGTGTCTTCGGAAACGGAGTGGGACAGAAAATAAACGGCATTTTATTCACCGCACCGGACCTTGAACCATATAAAGTTATCTATAATGCGCTTCTGAAGACAAAAGACAGGATCAGCCAGGTACCCGGCTACAAAGCCAAGGTAAGGCCTTACTTGCAGGATTTTACCATCAAGATGGACGAAGGATATTACCAGGTCTATGGATCGAAGCAGGTCAGAGAACAGATCCAGGCCGTTTATGACGCGGGGTATGAGGAATGGATCCTCTGGGATGGCAGCAATAAATATTCGGAAGATGCATTATTGCCCGAAGGACAAAACTAGAATTGGATGATGATGGATATGGATGTTTTCATTAATACCGCTGAGAACTACAGGCCCGACAGAATAGCAGACTGTATCGAAAAGATATTTGAAGATATGGGTGGTCTAGACAAAATCATAAAACCCGGTATGAGGGTTGCAATAAAGCCCAACCTGCTGATGGCAAAGAAGCCCGGCGATGCAGCCACCACCCACCCGGCAGTGGTACGCGCCGTCATCAAACTGGTACAGAAGGCAGGGGGAATAGTGACCATAGTCGAAAGTCCGGGTGGTCCGTACAATATTCCCATATTGAAGATGGTATATTCAAAAACGGGGATGGAGGAAGTTGCAGACGAAACGGGAGCAGAGCTCAATTTTGATCTGAGGGTCGAGAAAATTGAGAATCCGGATGCTGCTTACCTGAAATCCTTAAAAATATTAAAACCATTGCATGATGCTGATTTGATCATAAATCTGGCAAAGCTGAAAACTCATGGCTTTATGGTGTATACCGGAGCCGTAAAGAATATGTTCGGTTCCATAGCGGGACTGGAAAAGTCGGAGTATCACCTGCGGATGAGCGACAGCCACCAGTTCGCAAATTGCCTTATAGATATCTATATGGCTGTAAAACCGCGTATCAATATCATCGACGGTGTTATTGCCATGGAAGGTGATGGTCCCAGTGCCGGGATACCGAAGCACATTGGTGTCATCCTGGCTTCAGCCGATGCATTTGCCTGTGATTATGCGGCATTGAAGATCATCGGTGTTGATCACAGGAAAGTGCCCGTCATGAAAGCTGCAGAGGAAAGAGGAATATTTGACAGGAACCAGGTCAATATTCTAGGAGTAGATATTGACAGCGTAAAACCTGAAAGCTTTGACGTACCTGCGCTGAAGCACAGCAGAAGCACTTCACGGTTCAGTATAGGCCGGTTCCTGTTAAACAGGTTCCGTCCTCAGCCTGAGATACTTAAGGACAAGTGCATCAGCTGCGGGAAGTGTGTCGAGGTTTGCCCCCCCAAGGCTGCTTTGAGAGGGGCTGACAAAAAAGTCTTCATAGACTATGGAAGATGTATAAGCTGTTTCTGCTGTCATGAGTTTTGTCCTGAAAAAGCCATACGAATAAAAAAGAACACATTACGAAGATTTCTGGAATACAAGAGGTTAACCTGACAAAACTATCCAAAAAATTAGTATTTGTTTGTAAGAAAAATGGGTATAATAGATAAATATGAAGAAATAATTGTGAATTTTATGATTTTTGTGATAATATATTTAAAATGATATAATACTTCTGAGGGAGAAGGCAAATGAATGTAGATTACATAAATCCGTTTATTGAGGCAAGTCAGTCTGTATTGATGATGATGACTGGCAATAAGCCTGAGTTGGGACAGGTCTACATAAGAAAATCACCGTTTAAGAGTGATAACATTGTTGTTGTGGTAGGCTTGACTGGGAAAATAAGAGGGCAGGTTATACTGTCTTTTTCCCAAAAATCAGCTCTGTTTGTTGCTTCAGCCATGATGGGGGGCATGGTGCTGACAGAACTGGACGAGATGTCAAAAAGTGCGATATCGGAGCTGGCCAATATGATAATGGGAAATACGGCAACCTTGCTGGCCAGCAGAGGTATAGGCATTGAAATAACGCCTCCGTCGATGTTTATGGGCGAGAAGCTTTTAATATCCCCTGCCAATATGAAGACGATCTGCATACCCTTGAATGTGGGTGGCGAAAATATGATCGATATCGATGTGTCGTTGGCAGATGAAGAAAAATAATCATCAGGGTTTCATCGGGAAGTGACAGTGTGGGAATCAATATAGTTCTGGTTGAACCGGAAATTCCTCAGAATACCGGTAATATTGCACGAACCTGCGCTGCTACAGGGGCCGCACTGCACCTAGTGGGCCCCTTGGGTTTTTCTATAGAGGATCGTTATTTAAAGAGAGCAGGTCTTGATTATTGGAATCTGGTACGGTTATATTATTATGACAGCATCGAAGAGTTCTTCCGCGCCAATGAGGGGGCGGATTTCCTTTATTGTACGACGAAGGCAGTAAAATCTTATCATGAGATCTCATATCCGGAGAATTGCTTCATTCTTTTCGGCAAGGAAACGAAAGGGCTTCCTGAGTCCCTTTTGAGTGCCAATTATGAAAAATGCATACGTATCCCGATGCTGGATCAAATACGCTCATTGAATCTTTCGAATTCAGTAGCTATAGTTCTTTATGAAGCATTGAGACAGCAGGGTTTCAAAGATATGCAGCTGATGGGCCATCTGAGCGAAGTAAAACGTAAGTAAAAAATGATACGAGGGTGTGTTTATATGAACGGACAACGTAAAAAAATAGGAATTATGACTGGTGGCGGAGATTGTCCCGGGCTTAATGCAGTCATCAGAGCAATAGTAAAAACGGCAATAAATATATACGGATACGAGGTGGTGGGTTTTCTGGACGGCTATATGGGTCTGGTGAACAACAGGTTCAGAAAGCTCGGGACCGGAGATGTGTCAGGACTTCTCGACAAGGGAGGCACTATTCTCGGCACGACCGACAGCTTTGATCCTTTTGCCATGGAGATGGATGTAAACGGTGAGAAACAGGAAAAGGACATGAGCGGCAGGATAGCAGACAATCTTCGTATGCATGATATCGATGCCCTGATCACCATCGGCGGTATCAATACCATTACCATTGCCCACAGGCTTTCACAAAAAGGGATAAATGTCGTTGCAGTTCCAAAGAATATTGATAATGACATTCCGGGAACAGACGTTACAGTCGGTTTCATATCGGCCGTCAATACAGCTGCTCATGCACTTGACAAACTGCATTCGACAGCAGAATCACATCACCGTGTCATGATCCTGGAAGTCATGGGCAGACGTGCAGGTTGGGTAGCGCTGGAATCAGGCATCGCGGGCGGTGCAGATATCATATTGATACCAGAGATACCTTATGATATAAAGGCCATAGCAAGGAAGATCCTTGAAAGAAAAAACAAAGGCAAGGGCTTCAGCATAATATGCGTATCAGAAGGATGCAGACCTAAAGATCAGGCCGAAGCAGACAAGGAATCAAGAAACATCCATAAAACCCTTCATGGAGCTGGCTCCATGATCGCAGCAGAGTTGGATAAAATCATAAATCTTGAAACCCGTGTTACCGTTTTGGGGTATCTCCAGAGAGGCGGAGAACCATCGCCTTCCGACAGAATCCTTTCGACGAGGCTGGGCGTAGAGGCTGTCAATATGATAGCGCAGGGAGACTATAACAAAATGGCCGGCATAGTAAACGATCAGCTTACACCCATAGATCTGGCCGAAGTGGCCGGCAGATGCAAATACGTGCCTATAGACGGTGAGCTTGTCCGTATCGCAAGGAACATGGGCGTCAGCTTTGGCGATTGAAGAAAGTCCTGGATTGCTTATATACAGAGGTTGAATGGACATATGCTTAATTTTAAAGATATATCTTATGATTCTGTAAAAGAAATCGAGCCGTATTTGAAAAATCAGAACTATCGTCTTTGCGATTATACTATCGGATGCCTGGTGATGTGGGCAGGATATTTTAAATATCAATACTGTATAAATGATGGAATGCTATATGTAAAAGGCAGCAGCTCCAGCGATTCGACAGACGTGACTTTTACTGTTCCGGTCGGATACGGAGATTTCAAGGAGTCTGTTTTACTGCTGCGGGATTTCTGTCTTGAGAAAAATATCCCGTTGACTTTTTCAGCGGTCCCCGAAGAAGTTCTCCCGGCATTGAAATCCATACTCCGTATCAGGGTCGAAAAGCTTGAGAATTGGTCCGACTATCTGTACGACAGTTCGGATTTATCAACATATAAAGGCAAGAAGTTTCACAGGAAGAAAAATCATGTGAATAAATTTATAAAGAATTATCCTGATTTCAAATATGAAAGGATATCAAAAGACAATATAGAGCAAGTCAAAGAATTTTTCAGAACCTATGAGAGAAATGTGGAGAAAGACAGTGACTTGTTCAGATATGAGGAGAAAATGGTGGAATCATATCTGGACAACTTTTTCATATTTGACTTTCCCGGAGGTGCAATAAAGGCAGACGGCAAAGTCGTTGCATTTACTATTGGAGAAATATTGAATGATACTCTGTATATTCATGTTGAAAAGGCAATGAGAGAATACAGCGGATCATATGAGACCATGAGTCTGTATTTCGCTCAGGATATGGTAAATGACAGTATAAAATATATAAACAGGGAAGAAGATTTAGGGGATGAAGGATTGAGGAAATCAAAAAGATCCTATAATCCAATAGCATTACTTGACAAATATTATGTGGAAGTATTAGGGGACTGATGCCAAGAGGCAATATCAGGTACCATATATATCTATTTTTCTACAATTATTCAACAATCCCGCGGCCATGGCGGACAAGTTTTTTGGTGAAGGTTTAACATTGACTTTGATATTCGTTTTCTATAGTATAAAAAATATGGATTGAAAGAATAAATAGGGTTGGTGATTTCCAGCCCGTTTTGTGTTTTGAATTGCTGAACCGGCACTGTCTGTTCTTTCTGATCATCTGCTCTGACAGATGTATTGGAATTTGCTGCACCAAAGGTAATACCGTCGCTTTAAGAGAATATGGAGGATAATGATAATGTCGAAACAGCCTAAAGTTGCTATTATCATGGGGAGCGATTCGGACTTCCCGGTGGTAGAGGGTTGCCTGAAAATCCTCAATGAGTTTGGGGTCGACTTTACAGTAAATGTATGTTCTGCCCACAGAACGCCTGATAAAGCCGCAGAGATGGCAAAAAACGCCGAGAAGAATGGCTACGATGCGATAATAGCGGCTGCGGGCAAAGCGGCTCACTTGCCGGGAGTGATCGCCGCATATACAGTTCTTCCGGTTATAGGTCTTCCGATAAAATCATCAACAATGGACGGTCTTGATTCACTTCTTTCAATAGTTCAAATGCCTTCGGGAATACCCGTTGCCACAGTCGCCATAAACGGCGGAGATAATGCGGCCCTTCTGGCAATACAGATCCTTGGAGCAGCTTATCCCTGGCTCAGAGCCAAACTTCACGAATATAAATCAAAACTGGCACAACAGGTAGAGGCTAAAAACCAACAGCTTCAGGAGAAATTGAGAGGTGCTCTATGAAGAAACCACTGGATTTTGGTTCAACAGTCAATCATGAAGATGAGATTCATGAGGCTTGCGGTGTTTTTGGGATATCAAACATGGACGATTTTGATACTGCCCAGATAACGTATTTCGGACTTTACGCACTCCAGCACCGCGGACAGGAAAGCTGCGGGATCGCCATAAGCAAAAACGGCGAGATTACGGGTCATAAGGGAATAGGACTGGTTCCCGAGGTCTTCTCAGAAAAAATACTGGATCGGCTTGAAGGCAACGTGGCCATAGGCCATACCCGTTATTCCACTACAGGAGGAAGTTCGGTTGAAAACTGTCAGCCGCTGATATTCACATATAAGGGAGGGAAGATGGCTCTTGCCCATAACGGAAATCTGATCAATGCCTCGAAAATACGTTATGAGCTGGAAGACAAGGGAGCCATTTTTCAGACCTCGACAGACTCCGAAGTCATAGCTAACCTGATATCCAGGAACGGACTCAAATGCAGCGATCTTGTCGAAGTGCTCACAAAAACCATGGAAGTGATCGAAGGAGCTTATGCTCTCGTTATCCTGGCCAAAAATACGCTCGTAGGGATACGCGATCCATGGGGAATGCGTCCGTTGTGCCTTGGAAAGATAGGCAATTCTTATGTATTGGCATCTGAAAATTGCGCATTTGATGTGATCGGCGCTGAGTTCATCAGGGATATAGATCCGGGTGAAATAGTTTTAATAGAAGGCGGATCTATAACTTCCATAAAATCAAAATTTAACAAACCTCATCGTTTCTGCATATTCGAACATATCTATTTTGCCAGACCGGACAGTTCCATAGACGGAGCTTCCATATACAGATCGCGTCTTGAGGCTGGAAAGCTTCTTGCCATAGAATCGCCGGTAGAAGCCGATATGGTGGTCGGAGTTCCGGATTCGGGCATTACAGCTGCAATCGGTTATTCAAGACAGTCGGGAATCCCATACGGTGAAGCTCTTATCAAAAACCGCTATGTAGGAAGAACATTCATTCAGCCCACACAGCAGCTCAGGGAGCGCAGCGTTGGTATAAAACTCAATGCCCTGCGTGAGGAGATCGAAGGAAAAAGGATCATTATCATTGATGACTCGATCGTTCGGGGCACCACTTCGTATAAAATAATCCAAATGCTGAAGAATGCAGGCGCGAAGGAAGTCCACATGCGTATAAGTTCTCCTCCGGTCCTGAACCCATGCTATTTCGGCATAGATATTTCATCAAAGGAGCATTTGATAGCTGCCAATTATTCCATAGAAGAAATAAGAAAAAGCATTAATGCCGACACATTGGCCTTTCTGAGTGTTGAAAGCCTTTTGAAAACACCTATCGGAGCTCCGGTTAATTGCTTCTGCACGGGCTGCTTTACCGGAGAATATCCAATGAAGGTTCCTATGCATCTTGGTAAAGATATACTGGAGAAGAATTGCTGAAGCAATACATATATGAAAGGATGGATCCGAAATGGCTAATTATAAAGAAGCAGGCGTGGATGTGGAAGCAGGTTACAAGGCAGTGAGCCTGATGAAGTCGCATGTGAGCAAAACCTTGCGCCCTGAGGTTCTGACTGATATCGGCGGCTTTGGAGGCCTTTTCAGCCTTGAGAACATGAAATATGAAAAGCCTGTTCTGGTGTCAGGCACCGATGGAGTAGGCACCAAGCTTAAAATAGCTTTTGTCATGGACAAGCATGACACCGTCGGGATCGATTGCGTCGCCATGTGCGTCAACGATATAATTTGCAGCGGAGCGCAGCCGCTGTTTTTCCTTGACTATATCGCTCTGGGCAAGCTGGTGCCCGAAAAGGTCGAACAGATAGTGAAGGGAGTATCGGAAGGATGCGTTATGGCAGGCTGTTCCCTCATTGGAGGAGAGACAGCCGAGATGCCGGGATTCTATCCTCAGGATGAGTATGACCTGGCCGGTTTCGCAGTGGGAATTGCCGATAAGGACAAGATCATCAACGGGAAAAGGATCAAGACTGGTGATATTCTCGTAGGTTTTGCTTCTTCAGGGATCCACAGCAACGGATATTCACTGGTAAGAAAAATATTTGATATAAACAGTCAAAAACTGAACGAATATAATGAAGATCTTGGAAGGACGCTGGGAGAGGAGCTTCTTGCCCCGACCAGAATATATGTAAAAACAATACTGTCATTAATGAAAAAGTATGCAATCAAAGGAATCGCAAACATAACAGGCGGAGGTTTCATCGAAAACATTCCGAGGATGCTTCCTGAAGGACTGAAAGCCGTGATCCATAAGGGCACCTGGCCTGTGCTCCCGGTCTTTGAGCTGATACAGAAACTTGGTAATGTAGAAGAGCGGGATATGTACAACACCTTCAACATGGGAATTGGTATGGTCCTGGCCGTTTCTCCCGAAATAGCTCCTTTCGTGGTGGCTGAAGCCAACAGTCTGGGAGAAAAGGCATATATAATCGGAGAAGTGGCAAAAGGCAAGGAGAAAATAGAGATATGCTGAAAATCGGGGTCATGGTCTCGGGAGGCGGGACAAATCTTCAGGCTATCCTGGACAGCATAGCTGATGGACGGCTGCCCAACTGTCAGGTAGTTACCGTTGTCTCCAGCAGACCCGGTGTATTTGCTCTGGAGCGAGCCAAAGCTCACAACATCCCGGCAGAAGTTATTTCAAGAAAAAGCTTCGAGACTTTGGAGGCTTATGATGAGGCTGTCATTGCCCATATGAAGAAGCATGATGTTGAGCTTGTAGTACTTGCAGGCTTTTTAAGCCTTCTGGGAGAGAAATTCTGCAATGTTTACAAAAATTCCATCATAAATGTTCACCCTTCGCTCATTCCTGCATTTTGCGGCAGGGGATATTACGGGATCATCCCTCATAAGAAAGCTCTGGAATACGGTGTGAAGGTGACCGGAGCCACCGTACATTTTGTTGAGCCTGAATATGACTCAGGTCCGATAATCCTTCAGAAAGCCGTAGAGGTTATGCCGGGCGATACACCCGAGACTCTTCAGAGAAGGGTTATGGAGCAGGCTGAGTGGAAGCTTCTTCCTGAAGCTATAAGGCTTTATAGCGAAGGCAGGCTCAAAATCAGCGGAAGGCATGTAGAAATACTTCAGAGGTGAAAAATGAAGATTTTGGTTGTCGGCGGCGGAGGAAGAGAGCACGCCATATTATGGAAAATCAAGCAAAGTCCCAGGGTAACGAAGCTTTATTGTGCACCCGGTAACGGAGGCATTTCGGATATTGCCGAATGTGTGCCAATCGGAGCAATGGATATAGCCGGGATAGTAGATTTTTCCCTGAAAGAAAAAATGGATATGGTCATTGTGGCCCCTGACGATCCTTTGGCGGCAGGCATGGTCGACGCTTTGGAGGAAGCGGGCATCCGGGCTTTCGGACCAAGGAAAAATGCCGCTGTATTGGAGGCCAGCAAGGCTTTTTCGAAGGATCTGATGAAAAAATACAATATTCCAACGGCAGCATATGAGATCTTCGATGACAGCAGGGCAGCCGTTGAATATGTAAAGACAGCGAAACTGCCGCTGGTGGTCAAGGCAGACGGTCTGGCTCTGGGCAAGGGCGTATTGATATGCAATACAGTTGATGAAGCGACTGATGCTGTTTTATCCATAATGGAGGATAAAAAGTTCGGGACCGCAGGACAAAGGATAGTAGTGGAAGAGTTTCTGACAGGTCCGGAAGTATCGGTTCTGGCCTTTACCGACGGAAAGACCATAATACCCATGGTGAGCTCACAGGACCACAAGCGGGCTTATGACAATGATCAGGGGCCCAATACGGGAGGTATGGGCACTTTCTCTCCCAGCAGAGCTTACACTGAAGAGATCCATAGCATTTGCATGAAAACCATATTCGTGCCTACTATAAATGCAATGAATCAGGAAGGAAGGCCCTTTAAAGGAGTTATATTCTTTGGCCTTATGATCACGAAAGACGGACCGAAGGTGCTTGAATACAATGCACGCTTCGGAGATCCCGAAACCCAGGTCGTTCTTCTTCGTCTGGAAAATGATCTGCTGGAAGTTTTTGAAGCGGTAATCGATGAAAAACTGGATACAATAAAATTGTCATGGAGTCCGAAAACTGCCGTTTGTGTCGTAATGGCATCGGGCGGTTATCCGGGAAGCTATGAAAAAGGGTATGAAATAAAAGGACTTGAGTCTGTCGAAAAGGATATTATCGTATTTCATGCCGGAACAAAAAAGGAAAATAATAAATATTATACCAACGGCGGACGTGTTCTGGGAGTGACTGCACTGGCCGATAATATGGAAAATGCGCGCGAAAAAGCTTACAGAGCTGTTTCATGCATAAGTTTCAAGGATGCCCATTACCGCAGGGATATTGGCATCAAATAGGTTTTATGGGTATTTGATTAAGGGATAAGAATGCCCCACCCAACCAATAATATGATTGCAGCGATGCACAATATTATTGGAGGTGAGATGGAATGAAAGCAAACAGATCGATCGGCTGCAATGTAACTGAATGCAGGTTCCATGCAAAAAGTGAACCATTATGCAGTCTTGATAACATTCAGGTTTCAAGAAACGGAAAATCGACCGCACAGGAAGAACATGACACCGAGTGCGCAAGCTTTGAGAAAGAATAATTCAGCAGGCCGGTTGATACCGGCCTTATTTATACCAGAGGGACGGTTCTTCTGGTTTGATTTGTTACCGGAAGAACCGTCCCCCTGGTATAAAAAATACATAAAAGGAATTGAAGATATGGTCGTAACACAAAGGGATATTTCACATGCGGCGGATCTGCTGGGGCTTTCAGGCGGGATAGTATGCCTTCATTCCTCGCTCAAATCATTCGGCAGGGTTGAAGGAGGAGCGGGAACAGTCGTTGCCGGTCTTTTGGACAAAGGCACAACCATAATAGTGCCTACGTTTTACTATGGCGCTATCGTGTGTCCTCCACCTGAAAAACGGATCGTTCAAAACGGAACCGATTATTCGTCGCTGCCCGCACCGGGAGAGGCAGCCCCCTATGAACCAACTCCAGATATAATAGATAAAAGCATGGGTGCTATTCCTGCTTTCGTGCTGAAAACCGAAGAATGTGTAAGAGGGGATCATCCTGTAAATTCCTTATCTGCGATCGGACCAAAAGCGAAAGAGATCATTGAATGCCAGAAGCCTCTTGATGTTTATGCACCCTTCCGAAAACTCTATGACAGGGAAGATGCATTTCTGGTACTGGCAGGGGTCGATCTGAGAAGGGCTACTGCCATACACTTTTCCGAACAGCTTGCCGGAAGAAGGCTGTTTCGCGCATGGGCTGAAATTTCCGGAGGGATGATCCAGGAAACAGAGGTGGGGAGCTGCTCCGAAGGCTTCAACAAGCTTAAGGTGTTTACCGATCCAATCGAAAGATCCATGTATGTGGGTGAAAGCCTATGGAGGGTTTTTCCGTTCAGAAAGTTTATAGATGTGGTTGCCGGCGCAATAAAGGAAAACCAGGCAATTACCCACTGTGACGATGAGAATTGCCTGCGCTGCAATGACGCTGTCAGTGGAGGTCCGGTCATTTAAAATATAAAAATAACGCTTATGGCCATAACAGCCATGCCCAGCATCAGTCCCAGTATCGAAAGATTATGCTCACCATACTCTCTGGCAGCGGGCAACAGCTCATCTATCGAAATGTAAACCATTATTCCTGACACTGCGCCGAATATGATCCCGAACAGATTATCCGAAATGATCTGCCCCAGAACAAGAAATGCAATAATAGCGCCCAGCGGCTCTGACAAACCGGAAAGCAGTGACCAGACGAAAGCTTTCTTTTTGCTTCCTGTAGCATAATAGACTGGTATCGATATGGCTATCCCTTCGGGTATATTGTGAATGGCTATTGCCAGGGCTACCGAAAAGCCGAGCATGGGGCTTTTCATTGCCGAAGCGTAGGAAACTATTCCCTCCGGGAAGTTGTGGATGGTGACAGCCAGGGCTGTAAAAATGCCTGTTCTCAGCAATCTGCTTTTTTCTCTGCCTAAAAATCTGCTTCCGTTCTCGATACGGGACGTTTCCATCTTCTTCGGAAGGTGAGGGTGATTGGGTTCGGGGATGAATTCATTAATGAACGCCATCAAGGTCAATCCGAAGAAGAAGGAAAGAACAGTCATTATTTTGCCGCTGACGGGACCGTGGACATTGCACAGGTTGGCCAGCGCTTCCTGATAGAGCTCGATGAATGAAACATAAATCATTATTCCTGCTGAAAAACCAAGCATTACTGATAATATCACATGGCTGGATTTTCTGAAGAATACGACCATTAAACCGCCTATTCCGGTTGACAGGCCAGCCAGCAGAGAAAGACCTATGGCAAATAGTATGGCATGGATACTCATCATTGCAATATGTTCCTTAACATCTGAAATGCAAGAGCAATACCTCCTGGCATATATGTATGTTGTTATTTCGTCCGGCATGTGGACAAAATAAGGGGTGATTGTGCCGAAAAAGCCGCTATGCTATAATAAACACAAAAAAGTTCCGGAGGCTATTGAGGCGACACCGGAACCATTTTTCCAGGCTTAAAATTCTTGATTATAATTGAGGTTTTTATATGGGGAACGAAAGAAGGAAAAAGATACGAAATTTTTGCATCATAGCACATATCGATCATGGAAAATCCACTCTGGCCGACAGATTGCTTGAAAAAACCGGCGTTCTGACAGAAAGAGAGATGGCTGAACAGGTCCTTGACAATATGGATATTGAAAGGGAAAGAGGCATCACCATCAAGGCTCAGGCTGTCAGGATGATATACAAGGCTTCTGACGGCGAGGAGTATATCCTTAACCTTATAGACACTCCGGGGCACGTCGACTTCAATTACGAGGTCTCCAGAAGCATAGCTGCCTGTGAAGGCGCTATTCTGGTGGTTGACGCGTCGCAGGGCATCGAAGCTCAGACACTGGCAAACGTTTATCTGGCCCTTGAGCATAACCTTGAGATAATGCCGGTCATAAACAAGATCGATCTGCCGTCTGCAAGGCCTGATGAAATCGTTCAGGAGATAGAGGATGTAATAGGGATCGAGGCTCAGGATGCGCCGAGGATATCGGCCAAAAACGGAATAAATATTGACAGTGTTCTGGAAAAGGTGGTCGAAGTCATCCCACCCCCGGCGGGAGATGAAAATGCACCGCTCAGAGCGCTTATTTTCGACTCATATTACGATGCCTACAGGGGCGTTGTGGCATATATCCGCATTATGGATGGCAAGGTCTGCACCGGCGATACCATCCGCATGATGCATACGAAAAAAGAGTTCATAGTTACAGAAGTAGGCTATTTGAGGCCGGGAGGGCAGGTTCCCAGCGACTGCCTTCTTGCCGGCGAAGTGGGATTTTTGTGCGCGAGCATCAAAAATGTGAAGGACTGCCGCGTAGGCGATACCATAACATTGTCCGACAACCCTGCATCTGAACCGCTTCCGGGTTATAAAAAGGCTGTTCCGATGGTATTCTGCGGAATATATCCGGTTGACGGATCCAAATACGGGGATTTGAGGGACTCCCTCGAAAAGCTTCAGCTGAATGATGCGTCGTTGGTCTTTGAAGCTGAAACATCAAAAGCGCTCGGCTTTGGTTTCCGATGCGGATTTTTAGGCCTGCTCCACATGGAGATAATCCAGGAGCGGCTGGAGCGGGAATATAATCTGGATCTGGTGACCACTGCCCCAAGCGTTATCTACAGGATAACCAAGACAAACGGCGAAGTAATCGAGCTAGACAACCCTACAAATATGCCAGATCCGACAGAGATCGAATACATGGAAGAACCGGTGGTAAGCGCAACGATAATGACACCATCAGAATATGTGGGCAACATTATGGAGCTTTGTCAGGATCGAAGAGGGGTTTATCTTGGAATGGAGTATCTGGAAGCTACAAGAGTAATTCTGAAGTATGAAATGCCGCTCAATGAAATAATATATGATTTCTTTGACGCTCTGAAATCGCGGTCAAAGGGATACGCCTCACTGGACTATGATCTTAAGGGCTATAAGGAATCCGATCTGGTCAAGCTTGATATAAGGATAAACAATGAAGTGGTCGATGCCCTGTCGTTTATAGTGCATGCCGACAAGGCATATTCCAGGGGACGCCGTATGGCCGAAAAGCTGAAGGAAACCATTCCGAGGCAGATGTTCGAAATACCCATTCAGGCCTGCATCGGCAACAAGATCATAGCGAGGGAAACTGTAAAAGCCTTCAGAAAAGACGTATTGGCCAAGTGCTATGGCGGTGACATCACCAGAAAGAAGAAGCTCCTTGAAAAGCAGAAAGAGGGCAAGAAGCGCATGCGTCAGGTAGGAAGCGTCGAAGTGCCCCAGGAAGCGTTCATGAGCGTCCTCAAGCTGGACACATAAATATGCAGAACACAGGGGGAGGGTTTTCCTGTGTTCTCTGTTACCTGATACTGCTGTTATGTCAACCTGAGCGAAACGCAGTTCGGCCGCAAGACTCCTCAGAATGACAGTGTAAGTTGCTTCGAAGAATTAACTAATGTCATCCTGAGCGAAGCGAAGGATCTTTAAAAGATTCTCCATAATAACATGCGAATCATTTTATTTCGTTTCGCTCCTCAGAATGACATAATAAGGATCTGATGAAATAAAGAATGACAACAACAGAACACAGAGGAGACGTTCCCTGTATTCATGGAGGCGGATGTGAGAAACAGGGATCAAATCAGCTTATACATCCATATACCTTTCTGCAGTCAAAAATGCTATTATTGCGATTTTCCATCCTATCCGGGCATGGAGGGATACTGGAGCGCCTACACCGATGCATTGGTGTCCGAGCTTGTTTTAAAGGCAGAAGAATATAATGTTCCTGATGTCGCGACCATTTTCATCGGCGGAGGGACCCCTTCACTGATACCGTCGGAACACATTTCAAGGATTTTGGAAGCTGTATATAAACACTACAAGGTTTCACCCCACTGTGAGACTACTATAGAATCCAATCCAGGCACTTTGACTGATGAAAAACTGAGAGATTATAAAGATTTGGGCATAAACCGCCTGAGCATAGGCCTTCAGGCATGCCAGGACGAGATACTGAAAAGGATCGGCAGGATCCATACCTACGACGATTTTAAATTTGCTTTAAATCTGGCTCAAAAGCATGGATTTGTTAATATAAATGCCGATATAATATTTGGTATCCCTGATCAGACTTTAGCACAGTGGATGGATACCGTTGAGAAGGTACTCACCTTTGACCTGACCCATATATCATGCTACAGTATGAAAATCGAGGAAGATACGGTATTCGGAAAATTAAAAAGCGCCGGACAGCTTGAAGAAGTCGAAGATGAGCTTGACAGGCAAATGTACCATTATGCCGTGGATGCTTTTTGTAAAGAAGGTTTTTATCAGTATGAAATCTCGAATTTTTCGAAACCAGACTTCAGATGCCGACATAATATGAATTATTGGGAGAGAGGTGAATACCTGGGAGCCGGAGCGGGTGCCCACTCTTTTATGCGAAACAGAAGGTTTGCCAACATAAGTGATGTACCGGAATATATTAAAGGTATAGAAAAAAGGCGACCTGTGCTGTCGGAGGATGATAACCTTTCCCGGGAAGACGGCATAACAGAGAGCCTGATCCTGGGACTGCGGCTTAACGAAGGTGTTGACCTTGCAAAACTGTCGAGGGAGTTTGGAATTGATCTGGAAAACAGGTATAAGGAAAAAATAAACAAGCTTTTATCCCAAAATCTTGTTGAACTTCAAGGCACTGTGTTAAGATTAACAAGTAAAGGAATGGATCTGGCAAACAGGGTCTTGATTGAGTTTATCTGATAAAAGTCTTTGTAGTATATGCGGGGGAGGAATCAGGATGGATGTTAAGGATAATAAAGATGTAGCGCTTGCGGTGCCCGGTCTTTCAGATATAAGCAGCAGCTATATGGAGGACTTTTTGAGCGAGATAAGAGAGATCCTGGAAGATATCGAGCTTGAGCTTGTGAACCTTGAGATGGATCCCGGCAACAAGGAGAGCATAAATTCAATATACTGCAGCTTCCATACCATAAGCGGTCTGGCAGGGCTTCTGAACGATGCGACAAGCACGAAAATCGCTGTTGCAACCGAAGAACTCCTCGAGACCGTTAAAAAATATTGTCCTGCCATCTCCAAAAGCATAATCAATGTCATTTTGGATTCTATAAGCTTTATCAAAAGGATAAGCAGCAACCCGCAAATAGTAGATGATCATAAAATTTCGGGCGAGATAGGAAGGCATATAAAGAATCTCCAGACCTTCAGGGATGATATTTTGCTGGAAGTCCGCCAGCCTTTGGAAAGGCAATCCCGCATCGGCGAGATACTGGTGCGCGAAGGGGCAATAGCCCAGTCCGAGGTCGAGGATATTTTAAAAAAGCAGTCACACACCAAGATGAAGTTCGGTGAGATAGTACTCAGAGAAAAAAAGGTAAACGCTTCGGACATCATCAAAGCGATCCGCATGCAGAAAATACGCAACATGGGCACATCTGACCAGTACGTCAAGATCCCCCTTGAAAGGCTCGATCAGATAATAGGGATCATTCAGAATGTAAGTTCCATCTATGATTCGGTAAAGAATGAAGCGATATTGCGGTTCGGAAGCAATGACGCTCTTACCATAGAATCAACAAAGGCATATCATCTTATCACAGATATCCGCAATATCCTTAAAGAGCTGAGAATGGTGACGCTTCAGCAGGCTTTCCAGAAGCTGACGAGAGCGGTCTGTTCGATTATCGAGGAGAACCATATGGAGGTCATGTTCTCCACAATGGGCGAGAATATAGAAGTCGACAAGGAAGTTGCCGACAGGATCGCTCTGCCCCTGGGAGAAATGGTAAGACTGCTTCTTGAAAAGGCTCATCTGAACGGCAGGGAAAACACTGGCAAAGATTCAAAGGAAAAGCAGATAGGCAGTATTGAGATCGTAGCTTATGAAGAAGCAAATACCGTACATATCGATATAACCGGAGACGCTGTTGTGGATCTTGAGGAGATAAAAACCGACAGCAGGTACATAGATAATCTGCAGAAGCTTTCAGCTCTCAGATGCCACACAGATATAGATGATATCAACGGAGAAGGCGTCAGAATATCAATTACAATGCAAAGATAGACAGCATTACCGGGTATTCTTATTTGGATATGAAGCCTTGGCCATTTCTCATACGAATCATTTTATGAGATTCAAAATTCACCGCTCTTGCCACCAGAAGCATTTACTGAGGTCTATAGGGATATGAAGGGATAATAGCATGAAAAAATGCATCCTTCTTTACTGTTGGCTATGTAACGTCTGATGCCGCTATAATTGCAGTGGTAGATGATAATTAATTTGGCAGCTATGATCGTGAGCTCCCGGTAACAAATCTGGAGACTGATATCACAGCCGTGCAACCTACGATAGGATTATGAAGACCATTCATATAAATCCGATTCAACCGTGCAGCAATACACGGATACATCGGATTTATCGTGCTTGTTCTGTAAAACATAAACATAGTGGGCACTTGACAAAGATAAACTCCAGTGCTATTTTAAAATTAGCACTCAATGAGGCAGAGTGCTAACAATCAGCGGGAGGTGAAGGTCATGGTCTGGGAAAATGAACTGAACGAAAGAAAACGTACTATTTTGAAATCCATTATAGACAACTATATTGAATCAGCTCAACCCGTCGGTTCGAGAACGATCGCCAGAAAACATGATCTTGGCCTCGGTTCGGCAACAATTCGCAATGAAATGGCCGATCTGGAAGAATTAGGGTACATCACCCAGCCCCATACATCAGCCGGGCGTATTCCATCGGATAAAGGCTACCGTTTCTATGTTGACAACCTCATGCAGGTACAGAGTCTGGCCCAGGAAGAAATGATGAGAATCAGGAAGGCTATGGATGAACGCATCGAGGAAATAAACAAATTATTCCGCAAAGCAAGCCATATTATATCGAAGATCACCGGATACACATCGGTGGTCGTATCCCCCCAGCTATCGAGAACCAGGATCAAGTCCATACAATTGCTTAAGATCGATGAGAAGAGTATACTTGTAGTTGTTGTGGCAGGAGGCGGAATAGTAAAAAATAAACTGATCCATCATGACCAGGTGGTGGAAGAAGCTCAGTTGGCCAAGCTTACACAGGCTGCCAATTTATTTTTGGCTGACAAGACCATAGGTCAGATGACGATGCCTGTGGCCGTTGAGCTTCAGAGGGAAATAAACATTCCCGCTGAGGTCATTCTGGCAATACTGGAATCTGTGGATGAATGCATAAGAAAAATCGAAACTGTAGATATATATCTGGAAGGCGTGACTAATATACTGAATTATCCTGAGTTCAGCGATCTGATCAAGGCAAGGGAAGTATTGGATCTGCTGAGCGAAGAGGATGTGATATCAGACATGGTCAGAAGTGCAGCAAAAAAACACCAGGTCGATTTCAGGATAGGCAGCGAAAACCAGATAGATGAAATGAAAGACTTAAGCGTTATTACGACCTCATACGGGGTCGAGGGCAAAAATGTGGGAACCATCGGAGTCATCGGTCCGACAAGAATGACATACGGCAAGGTCGTATCATCCATACAATACATCAGGGAACTTCTCAATAAAGAGATTCTCAGATTGTTCGGAGATGATCCATGACATAAATGAAAGGATGTAAAGGACATGAATAAAAACGGCGAAGCTGATGCAAAAAAGAAGGTGGAATATTCGGAAACCGATATAGTCAATGAAGAAGCCACACACGAGGAAAAAGCTTCCGAAACACAGAAAGTAGATGCTGATAAATCCGCAAAAGAAGAAAGCATCGAAGATCAGCTCAAAAAGAAAGAAGAAGAATTAAAGGAAGTATTTGACCGGATGCAGCGTATAGCTGCCGAGTATGACAATTTCAGAAAACGGACGCTTAAGGAAAAGGAAAGGATTTATGTTGATTGCTTGTGTGAGATCGTGGCAAAATTCCTTCCGGTGGCCGATAATCTGGAGAGAGCGCTGAAAGCAGCGGAAAATGAAGAAGGGAAAGGGCTGAAAGAAGGAATCGAGCTGGTTTATAAGCAATTGACCGATGTACTGGATAAATTGGATGTAAAACCTATTGAAGCTGTCGGCAAAACTTTCGATCCTGAGCTCCACAATGCTGTGATGCACGTTGAGGATGAGACTCAGGGAAGCAATATAGTCGTTGAAGAATTCCTGAAAGGCTATATTTATAAGGATGAGTATGTAATTCGCCACTCTATGGTAAAGGTGGCAAATTAAATATAAAAAAATTGTTTTGATTTCTTTGACCTTAAATATATTAACAGGAGTGTGTTTTAAATGGCAAAAGTTATAGGCATAGACCTTGGAACGACCAACTCGTGTGTCGCTGTAATGGAAGGCGGCGAACCCACAGTAATCGCTAATGCTGAAGGTAACCGTACGACACCGTCAGTCGTTGCGTTTTCTAAAACCGGAGAAAGGCTTGTGGGCCAGGTGGCGAAGCGTCAGGCCATAACAAATCCGGAGCGCACCATAGTGTCCATAAAAAGGGACATGGGTACTGACAGAAGAGTAAAGATCGATGACAAGAGTTTCACCCCTCAGGAAATTTCTGCTATGATACTCCAGAAACTGAAGGCCGACGCCGAAGCTTATTTGGGAGAAAAGGTCACTCAGGCTGTTATAACAGTACCGGCATACTTTTCTGACTCACAGCGTCAGGCTACAAAAGATGCGGGAAGGATCGCCGGCCTTGAAGTTTTGAGAATAATCAACGAGCCTACCGCTGCAGCGCTGGCTTACGGGCTTGATAAGGAAACAGACCAGAAGATACTCGTTTTTGACCTTGGCGGTGGTACATTCGACGTCTCGATCCTAGAGATAGGCGACGGTGTATTTGAGGTTCTGGCCACCAACGGAAACAACAGACTTGGCGGAGATGACTTTGACCAGAGGATCATCGACTGGCTTGCCGACAACTTCAGGCGTGAAAACGGAATAGATCTGAGAAACGACAAAATGGCCATGCAGCGTTTGAAGGAAGCTGCCGAGAAAGCTAAGATCGAACTTTCCAGCGTTGCTCAGACAAATATAAACCTTCCTTTCATTACTGCTGATGCTACAGGTCCAAAGCATCTTGACATGAATCTGACAAGGGCGAAGTTTGATGAACTGACTGCCGACCTGGTTGAAAAAACCATGGGCCCGACCCGTCAGGCTATGGCAGATGCAGGACTTTCACCCAATGATATCGACAAGATCCTTCTTGTTGGTGGTTCCACACGTATTCCAGCCGTTCAGGAAGCAGTAAAGAAGTACCTCGGGAAAGACCCCTTCAAGGGTATCAATCCTGATGAATGCGTGGCTATAGGCGCTGCCATCCAGGCCGGAGTGCTTTCCGGCGAGGTCAAGGATCTGCTGCTGCTTGACGTTACTCCGCTGTCACTTGGAATTGAAACTCTCGGTGGAGTATTCACAAAGCTTATTGAAAGAAATACCACAATTCCGACAAAGAAGAGCCAGATATTCTCTACTGCTGCCGACGGACAGACCAGTGTCGATATAAAGGTTTATCAGGGAGAGCGTGAAATAGCTGCATATAACAAGCTCCTTGGCAACTTCCAGCTTACCGGCATTCCTCCGGCACCCCGCGGCGTTCCTCAGATCGAGGTTACATTCGATATCGATGCCAATGGTATAGTACATGTATCTGCCAAAGACCTGGGTACCGGGAACGAGCAGCAGATCACCATCACTGCCAGCAGCAACCTGAGTGAGTCCGAAATCGAAAAGGCCGTCAAGGAAGCTGAAAAGTTCGCAGCCGAAGACAAAAAGCGCAAGGAAGAGGTCGAAACCAGAAATCAGGCTGACTCATTGGTTTATCAGACAGAAAAGACATTGAAAGATATGGGCGATAAGCTTAGCCCTGAAGACAAGTCCAAAATCGAAACAGAAGTAAATAAGGTTAAGGAAGCTCTCAAAGGAACAGACATAGCTGCTATAAAGAGAGCTACCGAGGAACTGACACAGGCATTCTATGGCATATCTCAGAAGCTGTATCAGCAGAATCCTCAGGGTGGTCCAAATCCCGGCGCAGGCTTTAATGCGGGCGCAGGCTATGGTCCGGGAGATGCCGGCGGATCTCAGGATAATGTTTATAATGCAGATTATAAGGTTGTGGATGAGGACGATAAAAAGTAAAATAAAATTCAGTGAGTGATCCCGAACGAAAATATAATGGGGATTGTTCCGGAATGGCGTAAAAAACGGTATATGCTCCTATAATATTTAAAATAGGGCATTTACCGTTTTACGCTTGTAATAAACGTGCTAATCTGGAGGGTTTAATTTGGCGTCGAAGAGAGACTACTATGAGGTGCTTGGCGTTTCGAAGCAGGCGACCTCTGATGATATAAAAAAGGCTTACAGAAAGCTTGCAAAAAAGTATCATCCCGATATGAATCCGGGTGACAAGGAAGCCGAGGCCAAGTTCAAGGAAGTAAACGAGGCTTACGAGGTGCTGAGCGACGATCAGAAAAGATCTGCCTATGACCGTTACGGCCATTCTGCCTTTGACGGAACGGGCGGGGCTGGTTTCAGCGGTTTTGACGGCTTTGGCTTTGGAGGGTTGGATGATCTTTTTGAAAGCTTCATGGGAGGTTTCGGACGCAGGAGCGGCAGAAACAGGAGAAATGAGCCCATCCGCGGAAAAGACCTTCATTATGCTCTGGAAATATCATTTGAGGAAGCGGCATTTGGTGTAACGAAGGAGATACCCGTCTCGAGACTTCAGACATGCAATACCTGCAGCGGTACGGGTGCAAAGCCGGGAACCAGCGAAGAAACCTGCAAGCGCTGCCAGGGTACCGGCCAGATCCGTTATTCGCAAGCCACACCTTTCGGACAGTTCGTCAATGTCAAAACATGTGATGCATGCCGCGGTGAAGGCAAAATAATAACTCACCCCTGCGAATCATGCAACGGTAAGGGAAGAATCTCCAAAAATCAAAGAATAAGTCTGAACATACCCGCAGGTATTTCCGAAGGACAGACGATACCATTGAGCGGAGAAGGAGACTCCGGTCTGCGAGGAGGCCCCGCAGGGGATCTTTATATCACGATACATATCAAGCCTCATGAAATATTCACGCGCGAAGGCTATGATGTCATTTGCGACGTGCCCATATCCTTCACGCAGGCTGCTCTTGGAGCTGAGATCGAAATTCCCACCATCGACGGTATCATGAAATACAGGATACCCGAAGGGACGCAGACCTCTACTGTGTTCAAGATCAAGGGCAAGGGAATCAAAAGATTTCGGAGCGAATCCCGCGGAGACCAGTATGTCCGGGTTCACGTGGAAGTACCTGTGAAGCTGTCTCAAAAGCAGAAAGAACTTCTGCGTCAATTTGCCGAAATCAGCGGTGATGAAGGGCTTGTACAGAAAAAGAGCTTTTTTGAAAAAGTAAAAGATCTGTTCAAAGAACAGAGGTAGGGAGCATCGTCCTCCCCTTTATGTCATTCTGAGCGTTTAAAAGATTCTTCAGTTGCAGACGCTCCTTCAGAATGACATGGAAGGGCAATATACTATTGAAAGAGAGTATCATATGGAATGGATTGAAATTGCCGTAACCACCACCAAAGGAGCTTCGGAGGCGATCGCAGGAAAACTGATGGACATGGGAGCCAACGGAGTTGAATTTATCGATCGCGATGAATTCAGGCGGGTTCTTGAGTACAATAAGTATCTGGATTATGCCGATAACGGGCTCATTGACAGTTATGGTCCTGATGTTACGGTAAAAGCGTATTTTGCCGTTGACCGCGATCCGGAAAGCATCGCGCAGGAGCTTGGTCACTTGCTTTCTGATCTGGCAGCATACATGAATGTAGGACCTGGAGAGATCCGATATGCCAATCGTGACGACTCGGAATGGAAAGATGTCTGGAAGCAATATTTCAAGCCCTTCAAGCTGACCGATAAAATCGTGGTCAGGCCGAGCTGGGAAGAGTATTCCCCTAAGGATGACGAAATCATGATAGAAATGGATCCGGGCATGGCATTTGGGACCGGGACCCATGAAACGACCCGGATGTGTGCTGTTTTCGGCGAGAAATATATCAATCATGGTGATAAAGTCCTTGATTTGGGGTGCGGAACGGCGATTCTGGCAATATTGGCAGTAAAGTTGGGAGCAGCATCAGCTCTTGCAGTCGACATCGATGATGCGGCTGTTAAAGCTGCACAACTTAATGTTGACAAAAACGGAGAATCAAACAGGATCGAGGTAAGGTGCGGCGAGCTCAAGGATATCGCAAAAGTACCCTATGATCTGATTTTTATAAATATTATCGCGGATATCATAATCTCATTGGCCGGGGATATAAAGGCTTATACAAAGAGCGGGACCAGGATCATACTTTCGGGGATCATAAGGGAACGCAAGGCTGATGTAATGAAAGCCTATATCAGAGAAGGCTTTGAATTGGCTGATGAAATGAGTATGGGCGAATGGGAGGCTATGGTTTTCAGTGCATAGGTTCATTGTTGATCCCGGCAATATTCAAAATGGCCAGGTGAGGATCGAGGGCGATGATCTGAAACACCTGAAAAAAGTGTTAAGGCTGGTTCCCGGAGATTCAATTAATGTATTTGACGGCAGCGGCAGGGAGTATGAGGCAAGGCTGCTGTCGGTGGACAAAACCTGTGCGTTAGCCGAAATAACGGCAGTCTTCCAGGCTGAAACTGAACCCGGGATCCGGTTGACCCTGTATCAGGGTCTTTTAAAAGGTGAAAAAATGGATCTCATTGTCCAGAAAGGGGTCGAACTGGGAATCAGCAGGATAGTTCCCATGATCACCGAAAGGACAGTCGTGCAGCTGGATGATGACAAAGGCGGGAAGAAAGCCTTACGATGGTCAAAAATAGCCAGGGAGGCATCAAAACAGTGCAGAAGGGCAATGGTGCCCCATGTTTCTGAACCGGTAGCTTTTGATGACGCATTAAGTCAATTAAAGAGACATGAAGCCGTTCTGCTGCTCTACGAGAACGAATCAAAAAAATGTTTGAAAGAAACACTGAAATGTTATACTATAAATAAGATTAAAGATATTGCGGTGATTGTAGGACCGGAAGGCGGTTTTGCGCCTCACGAAATAGAAAAATATGCCAATTCAGGGTTTGATGTAGCCGGAATGGGAGGTAGGATACTAAGGGCCGAGACAGCTGCGATTTCAGTTATAGCGATTATTATGTATGAGATGGGTGAACTTGACAGATGAAGAAGGTTACTTTTGTTATTACTGACGATGCGATTTTTATGCGCACTCTTCTTAGAAAAATCATAGAACAGCATGAGGATTATGAGGTTGTCGGCGAAGCATCAAATGGCCGTGAGGCAATTGAAGCGGCTGCAAAGTATCAGCCTGCTATTTTGACTCTGGATATAACCATGCCTGAATTGGATGGGATCCAGGCTGTCAAGGAAATATTGAAGGTAAGTCCCAAGACCCGCATCATCATGGTTTCGGCAATGGGACAACAATCAATGGTTATAGAAGCAATAAAACAGGGAGCAAAGGATTTTGTGGTGAAACCGTTTGATAAATCAAGAGTATATCAGTCTATCAGAAACGTTCTTGCAATGGACAATTAATATGCGTTAAGTTAAGGAGCAATAATTTAATGTTAAGAAGCATGACAGGTTTTGGATACTGTGAGTATACAGAGAACGAAATCACCTTTACAGTGGAGATAAAAACAGTAAATCACCGTTATACCGACATCTTTCTGAGGATGCCCAAGCAATTGTCGGCATATGAAGAAAAGGTTCGGTCAATAGTCAATTCAAGGATTTCAAGAGGAAAAGTTGACATTTACATAAATTATGACAATAAATCCCCGCAGGCTCAGGAAGTGCTTCTCGACGAAAATCTCGCAAAAGCGTATTTCAATGCATTGAAAAAAATAACTGAAGAACTTGGCCTCAGAGACGATATATCAGCCTCGTCTCTTGCAAGGTTTCCTGATATTCTTAAGGTCGAAAAGCAGGAAAATGATGAAATGACAGGCAAAATTCTTGAAAAAGCCGTCAACCTTGCAATTGACGAGCTTATTGAAATGCGGACAAGAGAAGGCGAGAAGCTTAAAGACAGCTTTATGAGCAATCTTTCCGTTATCGAGGCTTACACTGAAAAAATAAGGAAGAAAGCGCCTTTTGTAGTAAAGGAATATAAAGAGAAATTAGAGAACAGGCTATCCGAACTGATCGATCTGTCAAGGCTGGATCCGGCAAGAATCGCTGCCGAGGTTGCTTTGTTCGCCGACAAGTGCAATATAGACGAAGAGCTGGTGAGATTGAGCAGCCATGTTATGCAGATGAGGGAAATGCTTGAAAACGGCAGCCCCGTTGGCAAAAAGGCCGATTTTCTGATCCAGGAAATGAACAGGGAGATCAACACAATAGGCTCCAAAGCAAGCGATCTGGAAATCACGAGAAATGTCGTGGAGCTTAAGAGTGAAGTGGAGAAGCTGAGAGAACAGATCCAGAATATCGAATGATTGATGGCAGATGATTTTCAGTCTCAAAAGGACGCTCAAAGGCAGCGGCCGGTATCCCGGCAAGTGCTGAAGCGGAGGTTAAGCTTATGAAGCTGATTAATGTTGGCTTTGGAAACATGGTTTCCGCAAATAAAATCGTGGCGATTGTCAGTCCCGAATCCGCCCCCATCAAGCGTATCATCCAGGAGGGACGTGAGAGGGGAGTGCTCATTGATGCCACATATGGCAGGCGTACCAGGGCAGTGATAATTACCGACAGCGATCATGTCATACTTTCGGCACTGCAGCCCGAAACTGTCGCCAATCGTCTGGAGGAACCTGTTGATTCCTCCCGCCCGGAGCATTTACAGGAATTAAAACCGGAACAGGGGGAGGAATTATGACCCCGGGTTTGCTGGTTGTCGTGTCGGGTCCCGCAGGAGTGGGCAAGGGCAGTGTAGTGCGTAAAATCCTGGAATATGCTGAAAATATCGTATTGTCGGTCTCAGCTACTTCCAGACCACCCAGAGTGAATGAAGTCGACGGAGTCAATTATTTTTTCAAAACCAGAGAAGAATTTGAAGCAATGATCAAAAACAATGAGCTTCTTGAATGGGTGGAGTACTGTGGAAACTACTACGGAACACCGAAAGAGTGGGTATGCAGGGAAGTCGAAAAAGGTCACGTAGTGATCCTTGAGATCGAAGTCGACGGAGCCGTCAATGTAAGACGGTTGTTCCCGGATTGTGTACTGTGCTTTGTACTACCGCCGGATTATAATGAACTTGAAAAAAGACTGAGGGGCAGGGGAACCGAGACCGATGAATCCATAAAGGCCAGGCTTGCAAGAGCGGTTGAGGAGTTCAAACTGATCGACAGATATGATTATCTGATTTTGAACGATACTGTTGAAAATGCTGCCGACAGGCTTTTGAGCATAATAAAATCGGAACGCATGAAAACGTCAAGAAATCAATCGATTATAGATAAATTCAAGAACATAAACAGGAGTGAATAGACTATGATTTATCCCCCAATGGCATCACTTTTGGATAAGGTAGACAGCCGCTACACCCTGGTGATTCTTGTCGCAAAGAGAGCCCGCATGCTTACAAACGGAGCTCCGAAGCTGACAGACATCAATTCTGAAAAAGATGTTACTCTGGCTATCAATGAGATCGCAGAGAACAAGATCGCTTATCACAGAGTAAAAAAGCAGCAGCCAACCTATGAAAACATGGTAGAGACCTCGATCAGCAGCGAGGATCAGGTTTAGCGGCCGGTCGGAAGTGACAGGAGGAATTATCGATGCATCAATTCGAAAAAACAATGGAAAAAATAGTTGCCCTATGTAAGAACCGTGGTTTTATCTTCCAGGGTTCGGAGATCTATGACGGACTTGCTAACACATGGGATTACGGTCCTTTGGGTGTGGAGTTCAAGAACAATGTAAAAAGGGCCTGGTGGAAAAAATTTATCCAGGAAAACCCGTACAATGTGGGTGTTGACTGCGCCATACTCATGAATCCCCAGGTATGGGTCGCATCAGGTCATGTAGGAGGTTTTTCCGATCCGCTGATCGACTGCAAACAATGCAAAACCAGACACAGAGCTGATAAGCTGATCGAGGATTACAACAAGGAAAACGATATCAGCATGGCAGTTGACGGAATGTCCTTCGAAGAAATGACTGCTTACATGAAAGAGAAGAACATTCCCTGCCCCGACTGCGGCGGGCATGATTTTACCGATATAAGAAAGTTCAATCTTATGTTCAAGACTTTCCAGGGTGTTACCGAGGATTCCAAAAATGAAATATATCTGCGGCCTGAAACTGCCCAGGGCATTTTTGTGAACTTCAAGAATGTACAGAGGACAACCCGTAAAAAACTACCCTTCGGTATAGGACAGATAGGCAAATCTTTCAGAAACGAGATAACTCCCGGCAATTTCACATTCAGGACAAGGGAATTCGAGCAGATGGAGCTGGAATTCTTCTGCGAACCCGGGACTGATCTGGAATGGTTCAATTACTGGAAGGATTTCTGCAAAAACTGGCTGCTGAGCCTTGGAATGAAAGAAGAGAACATCAAGATGCGTGACCATTCCAGGGAAGAGCTCTCCCATTACAGCAACGCGACGACCGATATCGAGTATAAGTTCCCATTTGGCTGGGGCGAGCTCTGGGGAATCGCCGACAGGACAGATTTCGACCTGAAGCAGCATATGGAACATGCCAAAGAGGATCTGTCATACTTTGACCCCATAAAAAATGAGAAATATATCCCGTACTGTGTGGAACCGTCTCTGGGGGCTGACCGTGTAGCACTGGCGTTCCTGTGCGATGCATATGATGAGGAGGAAATCGCCGAAGGCGATGTAAGAACGGTACTGAGGTTCCATCCCTTCCTGGCTCCTGTGAAGGTGGCAGTGCTTCCTCTTTCAAAGAAACTCTCGGATGAGGCGTTCAGGATCTATGAAGATCTGTGTAAGGATTATGTGTGCGAATTCGATGACACAGGCTCGATAGGCAAGAGATACAGGAGACAGGATGAGATAGGAACACCGTTCTGCATAACTTTTGATTTCGATTCACCGGAAGACGGTTGCGTTACCGTCAGAGATCGTGATACAATGCAACAGGTTAGAGTTCCGATAAAGGATTTAAAAGAATACTTTAAGGATAAAATATGTTTTTAAGGAGCAGATGCTTCTATCTATCATACAGGAGGTAAAAATTGATGGTTAAATACGTATATCTCTTCAGTGAAGGAAATGCTTCAATGAGGAATCTGCTCGGCGGAAAGGGAGCAAATCTTGCCGAGATGACAGGACTAGGGCTGCCTGTTCCAAGAGGCTTTACCATTACGACCGAAGCCTGCACAAGATATTATGAGGATGGACAGAAGATAGCCAAGGATATCGAAGATCAGATTTATGAATACCTGGCAAAAATGGAGCAGATCGTTGAAAAGCAGTTTGGAAATCCTGAAAATCCGTTACTGGTATCAGTCCGTTCAGGTTCCAGAGCTTCCATGCCTGGTATGATGGACACGATCCTCAATCTCGGTCTCAACGATGTCGTTGTAGAAGGGCTTGCAAAGCTGACAAACAATCCGAGATTTGCCTATGACAGCTACAGAAGATTCATCCACATGTTCAGTGATGTTGTTATGGGCATCGAGAAAAACAAGTTCGAGCATATTCTCGAAGAGATGAAGAACCAGAAGGGAGTTGAGCTCGATACCGAACTGAATGCCGATGATCTGAAGACACTGGTGAAGAAGTACCAGGAGCTCTACAAAAAGGAGATAGGAAAAGACTTCCCGCAGGATCCCAGAGAGCAGCTCATGGAAGCTGTTAAAGCTGTGTTCCGTTCATGGAACAACCCCAGAGCCATTGTTTACAGACGTTTGAACGATATTCCCAGTGATTGGGGTACCGCTGTAAACGTACAGGAAATGGTATACGGAAATATGGGCGAAGATTCAGGTACAGGTGTTGCCTTTACCCGCAATCCTTCGACCGGTGAGAAGAAGCTCTACGGCGAATTCCTTATGAATGCACAGGGAGAGGACGTCGTTGCGGGTATCCGTACACCCCAGTCCATCGACCAGCTTAAGGAAACCAACCCCGCTGCTTATGAACAGTTTACCAAAATAGCAGAAACTCTTGAAAAACACTATCGTGACATGCAGGATATGGAGTTTACTATTGAGCGCGGCAAGCTGTTCATGCTTCAGACCAGAAACGGCAAACGTACTGCTCAGGCTGCCCTGAAGATAGCTGTTGACCTGGTCAACGAAGGCATGATCACAAAGGAAGAAGCAATAATGAAGGTAGATCCGAAGCAGCTCGATTCACTGCTCCACCCGGCTTTCGAGTCAAAAGCCCTTAAGGCTGCAAAACCGATAGCCAAAGGACTTCCCGCTTCTCCTGGTGCTGCCACAGGTAAGATATACTTTACTGCCGAGGATGCCACAGCAGCATTCAATAACGGCGAAAAACAGGTTATATTGGTTCGTCTTGAAACCTCACCCGAGGATATCGAGGGTATGAACGTATCCCAGGGTATCCTGACCGCCCGCGGAGGTATGACATCCCACGCTGCAGTTGTTGCGCGCGGTATGGGCAGATGCTGTGTTGCCGGATGCGGTGAGATAAGAATAAATGAAGAAGAAAAATACTTCAAAGATAAAGAAGGAAACATCTATAAAGAGGGAGACTGGATCTCACTCGACGGATCGACAGGTAATGTATACTCCGGAAAACTTCCTACCGTGGATCCTGAGCTTACAGGCGATTTCGGCACATTCATGAAGTGGGTCGATGAGATCCGCGTCCTTAAAGTAAGGACCAACGCCGATACACCTGCTGATGCCGCTCAGGCATTCAGGTTCGGAGCCGAAGGAATCGGTCTGTGCCGTACCGAGCACATGTTCTTTGAAGGCGAAAGAATCAAGGCAATGCGCGAAATGATCGTCGCCCGTACAGAAGAACAGAGGAGAAAAGCTCTGGATAAATTGCTGCCCATGCAGAGAGGTGACTTCGAAGGACTCTTCCGTGAAATGAAGGGTAATCCTGTAACCATCCGTTACCTCGATCCGCCGCTTCATGAGTTCCTGCCTCAGGATGAAGAAGACATCAGGGCATTGGCAGCTGAAATGGGACTCAGCTTTGAGGAATTGAAATCAATAGTCGACAGTCTCCACGAATTCAACCCCATGATGGGCCATCGCGGATGCCGTCTGGCAGTTTCATATCCGGAAATCGCCGAAATGCAGACAAGAGCTGTAATCGAAGCAGCCATCAACGTAAATAAGGAAGGCATGAATGTCGTTCCTGAAATCATGATCCCTCTGGTCGGCGACATTAAGGAATTGAAATTTGTTAAAGACGTAGTAGTCAGGACTGCAGATGAGATCATAAAACAGGCAGGCGTCGATCTCAAGTACATGGTCGGAACCATGATCGAGATCCCGAGAGCTGCGCTGACTGCAGATGAGATCGCAAAAGAGGCTGAATTCTTCTCATTTGGAACCAATGACCTCACCCAGATGACATTTGGATTCTCCCGTGACGATGCCGGCAGATTCCTTGAAGATTACTACGATAAGAAGATCTACGAATCAGATCCGTTTGCCAAGCTTGACCAGACCGGCGTAGGCAAGCTGGTTGAGATGGCTGCCCAGTTGGGAAGGAAAACACGTCCGAATCTAAAACTGGGTATCTGCGGTGAGCATGGCGGTGAGCCTTCTTCAGTTGAATTCTGCCACAGAGTTGGTCTGGACTATGTATCCTGTTCACCGTTCCGTGTGCCCATAGCTCGCCTTGCAGCGGCTCAGGCTCAGGTTCAATACCCCAGAAAATGATAGACACGATATAAAACAGAATTGATGGCAAAGACAAGGGAACTGATAATATTTCCCTTGTCTTTTTGCGTTAAAAGGCATCAACAGAGATGTTCAGGATCATGTGGCATGTATATGTTAATAATGCAAATTTTTTGGTACAATAAAGGTATGATTTGCCATAGTTTTTCACAAATCAATTCACAGGATCAGAGCACATCAAAATCACAGGTGATTAAAAAAGGAGGCACAGTATTCATGCGAAAATCAGGTTTTGAAACAAAAGCTGTTCTCAGAAAGGCGACTTCTTTGCTTCTCGTGCTTGCATTATTGTTCTCTTTTTTCAGTGCACCGGTATTGGCAGCTGATGCAGCATCTTCAGGCATCACCGATCTTACAGGCAAACTGGTCATAATACATACCAATGATACCCATGGCGGAGATGTAGCGGCAGAAGGAGTATCGATCGGTACAGCAGGAATTGCTCAGCTTGTCAAAGATTATGAGGCAGCTGGAGCCGAAGTGCTGTTAGTATCAGCTGGTGACGCAATTCAGGGAGATCCCCTGGTCAATCTGAGCAAGGGCTTGACGGCTGTTCAATTCATGAATCTTGCCGGTTATGATTTACTGGTGCCGGGAAATCATGAGTTTGATTTTGGCTATGACAATCTGCTGACGCTTAAGGCAGAAGCGAAATTTCCCTTTGTTTCAGCTAATATTCTGGATAAGGAAACCGGAAAAGCTGTTTTTGACGAGTATGTGATCTTTGATACTGTAATAGGGAAGGTAGGATTCTTCGGACTAACTTCACCCGAAACCATGACCAAGGCTAACCCCAGGAATGTAGCTTCTCTTAACTTCCTGGCAGGTGAGGAAATGTATGAAAAAGCCCGGGAGATGGTGGACAGGCTGGAGGCAGCCGGTGCTGAATTTATAGTCTGTGTGGCACATCTCGGGATCGACGAAAGCAGTGTGCCCAACAGATCAACAGATCTTGTTGAAAACGTTGATGGAATAGATATAGTGATCGACGGACACAGCCACAGCGTCCTTGACGGAGTTGAAGGAGACTCGACCATACTGGCTTCGGCAGGATCAAAGCTGAGCCATGCCGGAGTTATCATAATAGACGATGAGAGCATTGAAGCAAAACTCATCTCTGCAGAGGAATACAGAAGCGTTGATCCTGAAGTAAATGATGCCATCAATAAAGTGGCATCAGAGATAGATCTTCAGCTGTCTGAAGTTTTTGCAAAGACTGAAATATTGCTGGATGGCAACAGAGCTCCCGGTGTAAGGACCCAGGAAACCAATCTTGGCGATTTTGCCGCTGATGCGATTTTGTGGGCCGCAGAGCAGGCAACAGACACCAAAATCGACGGAGCGATTACTAACGGAGGTGGCATCAGAGCTTCCATCAACGCCGGAGATGTCACAATGAAAGATATGAAGACAGTTTTCCCGTTCGGAAATACTATCGCGATCGTCAAAATCAAAGGAAGCCAGCTGCTGGAGATCCTTGAGGCATCGTGCAGCGCTGCACCTGAAGCTCTTGGGGCATTCCCTCAGGTAGCTGGAATTGAATTTACTCTGGATACGACGGTTCCTTATGTCAACGGTGACCAGTATCCTGACTCCACTTACTATGCTCCGGCACAGCCCGGTTCACGCGTAAGAGATGTAAAGGTCGGCGGAGAAGCACTGGATTTTGACAGAACATATACCATAGCCACCAATGACTTCCTTGCTGCCGGCGGCGACACCTACTACCTCTTTAAGAATCTGGAGAGTTTCAATACCTATGTCGCATTGGAAGATGCTCTTATAAATTACACAGCTGAAGTGCTGGACGGAGTGATAACCAAAGAAAGGTACGGAGAACCGGCAGGGCGCATCAATATCATACTTCCTGTTGCTGAAGAGGAAGAGCCCGAAGCAACATATATATTGTACACCGTGGTAAAAGGTGACTGCCTGTGGAGAATAGCAAGGAAATACCTTGGCGACGGAAGACGTTATGTTGAAATATATGAGCTTAACAAGGACATAATCAGGGATCCGGATCTTATTTATATCTCTCAGATCCTCAGGATCCCGGTAAATTAAATGAATATTGAATGAATATCGCAGGCTGTCTCAGCATGTCAGTGATATTGCTCTGAGACAGCCTCTTTTTTGCACGCAAAAAAATACCGTGTTGCTATAATAAGGAATACTATGATAAAATAAACAAGTGATAAATGTAAAAACAGTAAACATAAGTGAGGAATCAAAATGTCCGGGACAAATGTCCATGAAGGCCACAGAAGAAGGATCAGGGAAAGGTACATGGAAGAAGGGCTGGATAATTTTCAGGATCACGAAATTATTGAACTTCTTTTATTTTACTGTATTCCCAAAAGGGATACCAATGAACTTGCCCACAGGATGATAAAAGAATTTGGCACTCTGCATGACCTTCTTGAAGCTGATCCCAGAGATATCGCAAGACGCTGCAGGGTAAGCCTTAATACCGCAACACTGATCTCTCTGGCAGCTCCGTTATCCAGACGGTACCTTAAGAGGAAGTGGGGCAGCAAGCCTGTTATAAACTCTTCTTCACTGGCAGGGAATTACGCCATTTCACTGTTTGCAGGACGTGTTTACGAATGCTTCTATATCATTTGTCTTGATTCTCAGAACCATGTAAACCATGCTGCCCTTGTACATGAGGGCACCATCAACGAAGCGCCCGTATATCCGAGGATCATAGTTGAAACAGCACTTCGTCATAAGGCAAACAGCATAATACTGGCCCATAACCATCCGGGAGGAAGCCTCAAGGCTTCCGGTGCCGATATCGATGTTACCCGAAAAATATGCCAGGCAATGAAACCTATTTCGATCAATGTTGTTGACCATATAATCGTTGCCGGTGACCGGTATATAAGTTTTGCCGAGCAGGGCCTCATGGACTCGCTGATGGTATGAAATGGTTCTTTCCTCCTGTTATATATGCGACTATAGTCCTATTGTTCAATTTCACCAAATTTTTTCTCCGGCTGATTTTGCCGGGTTTTTTTTATTTTGTTAAGACTTTGTCGAACTATGCAGACCTGAAACGACAACTTTCATAATCCTCTGTTTATCAGTGTTTTGGGCATTATGACGATTATCAATAAAACACCATATGTCGTAGTTATGTCATTACAATTAAACAATATATTGAAATTTGTCGATATTAAAAATGAGTCCAAAGTACTGGCATTACTTGTTTTCGTCATTTTGCACAAAAAAATAGGGAAATGGCGGATTGACACTATATATTGTGTATGATAAGATTGTTGACGGCGAGATATTGAAAAATTCTACGTAAGCGGGAGGCAATCAGGTATGATTGAGAAGATACGCAAGAGAAATGGTAGCATAGAGAACTTCGTTCCCGAGAAAATCACATCTGCCATTTTCAAGGCAGCAGTAGCTTGCGGAGGAAATGATTTCAGCCTGGCGCAACGGCTGAGTGATCAGGTTGTTGCTCTGGCAAATGAAAAATACAAAGGAAAAATACCCGAGGTAGAACAGATTCAGGATCTCGTGGAATATGTACTTATAGAGAATGGTCACGCAAAAACCGCCAAGGCATACATCCTTTACCGTGAAAAAAGAAAAAGCGCCAGAGAGCTTAATGCACTCATAGGAGCGACCATCAATATGTTTGGCAATTATTTGGGTGACCGTGACTGGAAAATACAAGAGAATGCAAACACACAAAAGAGTGTAAACGGTCTTAACAATTATATAAGGGAGATTTTTACCCAGAATTACTGGCTTCATGAGATTTACCCTTCTGAAGTGCGTCAGGCTCATGAGAGCGGAGATTGCCACATTCATGACATGGGTTTCTTTGGAGCCTATTGTGCCGGTTGGGATTTGAGACAACTGCTGCTTGACGGTTTCGGCGGTGTGCCCGGAAAAGTCGAAAGTAGGCCTGCAAAACATTTGCGCAGCTTTCTGGGGCAGATTGTAAACTCAACTTTCACAACTCAGGGCGAGACCGCCGGAGCCCAGGCATGGTCCAGCTTTGATACATATTGTGCTCCATTCATACGCTATGACAATCTAAGCTATAGCCAGGTCAAGCAATGCTTGCAGGAGTTTGTTTTCAACATCAATGTACCGACAAGAGTTGGTTTTCAATGCCCCTTTTCCAATCTAACCTTCGACATTAAGGTTCCCGAAACACTTAAGAATGAACCAGTCATATGCGGAGGAGAATATACCAACGATAAATATGGAGACTTTCAGGCCGAGATGGATATTTTCAACAAAGCCTTCTGTGAGGTCATGCTGGAAGGGGATTCGAAAGGAAGAGTGTTTACCTTCCCGATCCCCACTCTTAACATCACAAAGGACTTTGATTGGGACAGCCCGGCTGTTGACGGTTTCATGAAGATAACATGCAAGTACGGCATACCGTATTTTGCCAATTACATCAACTCGGATCTTTCACCTGAGGATGCAGTTTCAATGTGCTGCAGACTCAGGCTGGATACCAGCGAACTCAGAAAAAGAGGAGGAGGGTTATTCGGCAGTAATCCTCTAACCGGTTCCATCGGTGTCTTTACCATAAATCTGCCGAGGATAGGATATTTAAGCTCTACGAAAGATGAATTCAAAAAGAGACTTTATGAAATAGCACAGATAGGAAAAACCTCCCTGGAAATCAAAAGAAAAATTGTGGAACAACAATCGGAAAAGGGGCTTTATCCTTATTCTACCCATTACCTGCGCCACATCAAGCAAAGGACTGGTTCTTACTGGTATAATCATTTCTCCACTATCGGTATAGTAGGAATGAATGAAGCGCTGCTGAACTTTATGGGCAAGGATATCACAACACCGGAAGGGCAGAAATTTGCCGTTGAGATAATGCATTATCTGCGTGAGATAATGGTTGAATTCCAGAAGGAAACAGGCAATTTCTACAATCTTGAGGCTACACCTGCCGAAGGGACATCCTACAGGCTTGCAAGGCTCGACAAGGAGCGCTATCCCGATATCATCACCGCCGGTGAGGACACACCGTACTATACCAATTCTACACAGCTTCCCGTTGGCTTTACCGATGATATCTTCGAATGTATGGATCTGCAGGATGAGCTTCAATCACTGTATACGGGCGGTACGGTACAGCACCTTTATCTCGGGGAGAGCATAAATGAGCTGGAGGTATGCAAAAATCTCATAAAAAGGATATTTGAGCGATATAAGATGCCATATATCTCAATAACTCCGACGTTCTCCATATGCAACACTCATGGATATATACAGGGGGAACATTTCAGCTGCCCGACCTGTGGCGCCGAAACTGAAGTGTGGTCAAGGGTAGTAGGCTATCTGAGGCCGGTCGCCAACTACAACAGGGGTAAAAAAGAAGAATATTTCCAAAGAAGAAAATTCGTCTTGAAAGAACAAGTCGGATAAAAAGGTGGATTATGAGGATTGCAGGGCTGCAAAAGAATTCAATGGTGGACTATCCGGGGAAAATATCCGCTGTCGTGTTTACACAGGGCTGCAATATGAATTGTGGCTATTGTCACAACCGACGTCTTATCAAATTCACTGAAGACAATGAAATATATGATGAAGACAGCGTTCTTGCTTTTCTGGAGAAGAGACGCGGGCTTCTGGACGGAGTTGTTGTTTCAGGAGGTGAGCCCACACTTCAAAAAGATCTCCCGTGTTTTTTGGAAAAGATCAGGAAGATGGACTTCAAAACCAAGCTTGATACAAACGGCACAAATCCGGAATGCTTAAGAACACTTATAAACAACGGTCTTCTGGATTATGTGGCGATGGACATAAAGGCTCCTCTTTGCAAATATGGCAAGATTTGCTGCTCACCGGTGAATACGGCAAAAGTGATGGAAAGCATAGAAATATTGAAGAACGCCTTTATAGAATATGAGTTCAGAACTACATACACACCGGAGCTCGACGACGATGATCTGAGGGATATATCCAGGATAATAAAAGGCGCGAAAAAATATGTGCTTCAGCAATACAGGGAAGTTGACAGGATCGAAGGAAATTATACGGGTCATGTAGAGAAAAGGAATATACTTAAAAAGATCACTGCAGAGTTGATGGAAAGCGTCGGTGTTTTGCAATTCAGGGGTGAATTCGTATTGATATAAGGCCTTATCAGGCTTTTAGCGACGGGTTATCCCGTCGTTACTTATTTAATTCCCGTTGTTGCATAATCATAAATATATTCTATTCTGAAACAGAAACGCCCTTAAGCGTGTCGGTCATATCGGCATGCGGGGGTTTTCTTCTAAGGTGGTTTTGTTATTGTATAAAGAGTACATCCTTGAGAACAACCTGACTGTAGTTTACGAATGTCTTAATCACTTAAAATCGGTGTCATTCGGAGTATGGATCGGAGTCGGATCAAGAAACGAAACACGTCAGAATAATGGGATATCCCATTTTATTGAGCATATGCTGTTCAAAGGGACAAAAACCCGTACGGCCAGGGATATCGCATGTGCAATCGACAAGATCGGTGGCGAGATAAATGCTTATACAGGAAAAGATTGTACCTGTTTTTACACCAAGACGCTGGACAGTGATCTTGAAACAGCCGTCGAGATATTATCGGACATGATACTAAATCCCCTGTTCAATCCAGTCCATATAGAAACTGAGAAAAAAGTGGTCCTTGAAGAAATCAGCATGTATGAGGATGATCCGGAGGAGTATGCCCATGATCTGTTGACCGAAGAGATGTGGAGCGACGGACCTCTGGGGTATCCTATCCTGGGCACTGCAAAATCGTTGCGTAATATAACGAGAAACGATCTGTTCAAGCATATGTTCGATTATTATGTGCCTGACAACTGTGTGATCTCGGTGGTAGGCAATTTTAAGGAAAACGAACTTCTGAATATCATCAACAAGTATTTCAGCAAATGGAAGTCCATCGGATTTTGCAGGCTTCCCGAGAAAAGGCCTGATTTCAGGACCCACTTCCTGTACAGAAAAAAAGAGACCGAGCAGACACATGTATGTATAGGTTTCAGGGGACTGCCCATGAGCGATGAGAGACTTTATGCCTTAATGGTGCTCAATAACATACTGGGCGGCGGGATGAGCTCCAGACTGTTCCAGAACATACGTGAAGAGCGCGGACTTGTATATTCCATATACTCATACCCGACCGCATTCCGTGATTGCGGGATGTTCACTATCTATGCTGCGACGAATCCTGAAAATACCCAGGAGATAATAAGGCTCATAGGCGTGGAGTTGAAAAATCTGATTGACAATGGCATTACAGAAAATGAGCTTCTTATAAGCAAGAACCAGCTCAAGGGCAACTATATCCTTAGCCTGGACAGTACTTCGGGCCGAATGAGCGCTTACGGAAAATCCAAGATAATAACAGGTGTTGTGAACTCACCGGCAACAGTTCTGAGACAAATCGAGAATGTAAGCATCAGGACCATCACCGAGCTGATCCATTGGATCTTTACCGAAGGCCAGACCGGACTTGTTATACTTGGAGATACTTCAGTATCACCGAATGTAATGGAATATCTGAGATTCTGATATGGGAAAAGCCTTGAAATGAACCTCCTGCCTCAGGGAGGTTTTTTTGTTGTCCACAGGCATGCTGACCTCCGTTTGATACACACCGCAACAGAGGAATTCATAAAATGTATTATTGAATGACAATGGGGAGGTTTTAGGATGCACAGACGAAAATATGCTGTCATCGGGGGCGACATGCGCAATATTTATCTGGCCGAGCTACTGAAAAAAGACTATCAATATGTTGAGATATATGGTTTTGATAAGAGCGGAAAGCCCTGGGCAAGCAAAAATTCACCCTTGGATATTATTCTGGGCGAAGCACAGGTAATAGTAGGAGGAATTCCATTAACCACCAGTGACGGATATCTGTCAACGCCGTTCTCGGAGAAGAAGACACATATCGATGAAGTCATTGAAAAAGCGCCCAGGAATTCGCTTTTGATAGCTGGAAAGATTCCGGAGGGCGTTGAAAGCCGCTTTGCTCAGAAAGGTGTAAAATGCATCGATATTTTGGAGAGGGAGGAGCTTGCGGTCCTGAACGCAGTTCCAACGGCAGAGGGCACGGTTTGCATATTGATCGAAGAGCTTCCGATCACGCTGATGGACAGCAGGATCCTGATAGTCGGTTATGGCAGGATAGGAAAAATACTGGCTAAAATGCTGCAGGGACTTGGATCCGAGGTATGGGTGGCAGCTAGGAAATACTCCGACATAGCATGGATAGAAGCTCAGGGTCTGAAGCCTGTGCCTATCAGCCAGCTTGCAAGATATGTATCCGATATGGATGCGATCGTCAACACGGTTCCGGCATTGGTCATAACAAAAGAAATTCTTGAAAAGACCAGGAGCGGCTGTTTCCTTCTGGATCTTGCCTCGGCACCGGGGGGTATCGACTTTAAAGCAGCGGAAGAATCAGGCTTTAAAGTCAAGTGGTCACTGGGGATACCGGGCAAGGTAGCGCCTCTCACAGCAGGAGATATAATCCGCCGCACCATCTATAACATAATCGAAGAAGAGTGGGGTGGACATTGATGGAAATCAAAGGCAAGAGAATAGGTATTGCGGTGACAGGATCTTTCTGCACCATCGGTGAAGCCATGGTGGAGTTTGAACGTCTGGTCTTCATGGGAGCTGATGTCACGCCGATCATATCAAGCAATGTGGCAACTATAGATTCGCGCTTTGGCACTGCTGAGGAGATCCGAAGACGTCTGGAGCTGATATCGGGCAAAAAATGCATCGATTCCATTGCCGAAGCCGAGCCCATAGGTCCCAAAAGACTGCTCGATCTTGTATTGGTTGCTCCCTGTACGGGTAATACATTGGGAAAGATCGCTAACGGCATAACCGACACTCCTGTGACCATGGCCGTAAAAGCACATCTCAGGAATCAGATGCCTGTTGTGCTTGCTATAGCTACAAATGACGGCCTTGCAGGCAACGCCAGGAATATCGGCAGCTTATTGAATACAAAGAATATTTATTTCGTTCCTTTTGGTCAGGATGACGCAATAAAGAAACCTGCGAGTCTGGTGGCAAAATTCAGAATGATAGTTCCAGCCATTGAACATGCGCTGGAAGGAAAACAGATAGAACCTGTACTTATGTGATCAATGCAGCATTAGGGGTAGTCTCAAAAGCATCCAATATATAGTATTTTGAGACAGCCCCTTTTTAATTTTCAGTTGAGTTGATGGGATCACCGGTGCTGTTTTTCTTAAGAGTCAGATTGATAAGCTCGCTTGCCGCAAGCATGCTCACGGTGAAAAACAGCAGCAGTAGGGGCAGGACTCTTATAGTCGTTTTGGCCGCGATATAACCTGAAGCAGGAGGTAGCAGAGCACCGCCGACATATGCAATGGCCATTTGCAGCCCCATTATTTTTTGTGAGTTATTTTTCCCAAATCTGTTCGGGGTTTCATGGAGCATGGCAGGAAATATAGGAGCACAGCCCAGTCCAATAAGCACGAAACCTGCGAGAGAAAATTGCACAGGCAGGGGCAAAAGAAGCAAAATGACTCCTATGACAACGATGATCTGTCCACATCGTATCAGTGTTTTGCTGCTGAGCTTCATTGTGATAAATCCGACAATGAATCTCCCTATGGTGATTCCTGCATAATAGGCAGATATCCAGCGGGCTGCATCAGCCGGAGACATATTTTTTATGTTTACCAGATAACTGCTTCCCCATAAGCCGGTGGTTGCCTCAATACCACAATAAAAAAAGAATGCAGTCAACGCAAGTTTCAATCCCTTTATTTTAAATACCCTCACACCGGGACCTTCAGCCTGCGGCATACTCCCGGGAGTGTTTTCAGCATTGGTATTTTTTGATACTTTGCTCCACACCGGAATTGAAAAGAATAATATTACAACCAGGACAAACTGGATTATGCTGATCGTAAGATAACCGCTTCGCCAGTCATTATTTGATTTTATGCCGCGGGAGATGATTACCGGTCCCATTGTTACGCCGATTCCCCAAAAGCAATGCAGCCAGCTCATGTGATGGGCTTTATAATTCAGAGCAACGAAATTATTAAGGCCTGCGTCTACCGAACCTGCTCCCAGACCTAAAGGTATAGCGCATATTATAAGCCAGATATATGAATTTGAAAGGGAAAAACCGAGCAGAGCAGCTGCGGTTGCAAACACACTAATAAAAGTTATTTTACCTGTTCCGAAGCGCTTTATAAGCTTCTCACTGAATAAGCTGGATACAATGGTGCCAAAGGTTATTGTCATTGCTATCATTCCTGCTGCTTCAAGTGATGCATCAAGATCGAGTCTCATGACAGGCCAGGCTGCGCCAAGAAGCGAATCAGGCAGTCCCAGGCTGATGAAAGCCAGATAAATAATTATAATGAAGTATTTAACCATAGTCCTATGCATTCCTGTCAATATATAAAATATCGTCTAATTCTAGCATGAAACATCATGATTAAGCAAGAACCCGGTTTATTACCGTTTTGCTTTGGGGCTTCAGCATGTTTCTTGCCGTATGATGCGATCTGATATATAATCAATCTTTAATAAGGAAGAAACAGCAACTGATATGATCGGAGAGCATAAATGAAGTATCATGATGTAGTAAAGGCAAAATTCATAGAAAGGCCCAACAGGTTTATAGCCAGGTGTGAGTATGCAGGTGAAGTGATCACAGCCCATGTCCGGAATACCGGAAGATGCCGTGAGCTCTTTATTCCCGGAACTGTTGTTTATCTTGAAAAATCGGCTAATGAATCCCGTAAGACGGGGTTCTCGATAATAGGTGTCGAAAAGGGGAAAAGGCTTGTCAATATAGACAGCATCGCGCCAAACAAGGTTTTCAGGGAAGCAGTAGAAAGCGGTCTGGAGCTTCCCGGTCTCGACTCCGTAACGCTGATCAGACCTGAGAAGCAATTCATGGATTCCAGATTTGATCTGTATATTGAAACAGCAACTAAAAGAGCTTTGGCTGAAGTAAAGGGAGTTACGCTCGAAGAGAATGATATCGCGCTTTTTCCCGATGCGCCCACCGAACGCGGGGTAAAGCATTTGAAGGAGCTTGCCAAAGCAGCTGCCATGGGATATGAAGCCTATGTGGTCTTCATAGTCCAGATGAAAGGTGTTTCGTCATTCTTGCCCAATGTCAGAATGCATCCCGAGTTCGGCTCAGAACTAAAAAAGGCATTTGAAGCAGGAGTACATGTTCTGTGCTATGACTGTCATGTCGGGAAGGATTTTTTATCATTAGGCGACCCGGTGCCGGTCGTTCTGATCTAAACATTGTCATACCTATCGAACATAAATGTCTTCTGAGCGCCTCTTTCTGTCATCTGAGAGAGCGAAGCGACCGAAGAATCTATCAATCCAGCCATAAAAAAACGGGCATGCTATGAATGCCCGTTTTTTGAGCGATTTTAGTCGCTATGTCATCTCTGAGCGAAGCGAAGAATCTTTACAAAGCTGCTGTCGTTATGTGAAAAAATCCCCGGCAATTTAAAAATATCAGCCGGGGATTTATCAATGACGTACTTAAATTTGATTACTCAGCCGGGTTATTGCTTGCTTCATCAGGAACTGTCGGCTGTGTCTCAGCCTGATCAGCCTGTACAGGCGGCTGAACAGGTGCTTCTCCGGCGGGAGCGGGAGCAGCGGCTGCAGGAGCAGTGACAGGCTTCTTCTTTCTGGTTACTGCAAAGATAACTGCAACAGCAGCTATTATCAGCAGCCAGAGAGGAAATCCGCCGCCTTTTTTGAATACGACGAGAGGATATTCGCTGCCGAATACTGCGGTGTTCTTCTTCGTAATTTCGCCACCATCGGTTATGTATCTGATGCTTCCGGGAACAGTGACCGTAACTTCCATCAGATCATACTGGCCGGCCCCCGTCATAGGGAAATAAACCATATAAAGATTGTCGGAAACCTTATTTCCTTTAACACTTTTGTTTTTGGTATCGACAAGGTTGTCAAGTCCTCTGCCGTTATCCTTCCTGTACTTTTTCACCGTTCCGAAATAAGAGCCGTCATTCATATCGTTTATATCTTTTACGGATATAACAGCGGTGATTGTTTTCTTGCCCTTGTTTTCCTTGACGCTCTTAAGCTTTGCGATCTTGCTGTCAGCAGTATTGTTGATATTGTCGACTGATTGCTCAATAGCATCTTTTATGTCCTTGGTCGACACCATTCCGCCTGTCTGAGAGGTGTCTATGGTATAAGTTATGTCCAGAGAGCCGTTCTTGCCTACCTTCATGTCGATTGAAAGGCAACCTGAGAGCATGACTACCACCATCAACAGTGACAACAAAGAAACTATTTTTTTGGCTCTTTTCATCTAGTGAACCTCCTTAATAATAATAAAAAAATAAGTTTCCGGGCCTGTCATTGCCATACCCGACTAAATACTACCATATCGTACCATACACTAATTATTATGTAAACAACATGCTGTATATTTGATAAATATATACCAACTTCAGATACTGAGAAAATATTTTAGCGGAAACTTTTCTTGACATGCTGAAAATAATTGAGTAAAATATCCATAATAATAAATAGCATGTGGGAGCCGGTGGACCGGCTGAGAGGGGATTTTAAATCCCGACCATCAGGAACCTGATCTGGTTAGTACCAGCGGAGGGAATGCGCAATGTGATTTGGTCTTATGCCGCCTCTCTGGGGCGGTTTTATTTTTATCGGAAACAAGCCATGCATTTCATCTGCTTTAATGCTGTCAGCGCGCTGATCAGATGTATGCTGTCGCATACATATCACACAAGGTAAACTGAAGGTTGCTGTGGTAAGCTTTCGACCCGCATGGAAAGGAAGGGGTTTCTATGGCAAACATTAATCTTAGTCTCCAGGTTATACCCAATGCACCACCCGAGCGAATTTATCCGATAGTGGACAAGGTTATTGAAATGATTGCCCAAAGCGGTGTTCCATATGAAGTAGGTCCCATGGAAACAACTATGGAAGGGGAACTTGATACCTTGCTGGAGATCGTAAAGAAGGCACAGCAGATATGCGTTCAGGAAGGTGCGGCACGGGTTCTTTCGGTCGTCAAGATCGACTATAAGCCGGAGGGTGTAACCATCGATGAAAAAGTCGGAAAGTACAGGAAAAAAGAGTAAGGAAAGAAAACTGAAACTAAAAATCATGCCTGTTGCCGTTGCGCTTGCCTTTATAGTGCTTTGGCAGCTGGCAGTTGATATTTTTGACATCGAAGCCTTTATTCTGCCAGGGCCAGTAAATATTCTCAGATCGCTTTATAAGGAGAGGGAGCTGCTGCTTTCTCATGCACTTGTGACCTTAGGGGAGGCTTTTGCCGGTTTCGGCATAGCTGTTGTCGCGGGAATATGCTTCGGCCTGCTTATGGGATTCTGTGAACCGGTCAGGATAGCTCTTTACCCGATATTCGTGGTATCCCAGACCATACCGCTGATCGTATTGGCCCCTCTGTTTGCCGTCTGGTTCGGTTTTGGTTTTCTGCCTAAAGTGATCATCATCGTACTGGTATGTTTCTTCCCTATAGCCGTTACTTTTGCCCAGGACCTTTTAAAGGTGGACGAGGACATGGATTTTATGCTAAGGGTGATGGGTGCTGGCAGATGGAAAAGCTTTGTGCTTGCAAGGATACCGAAGGCTTTGCCAGGGCTGTTTTCAGGTTTGAAGATCGCTGCCACCTACAGTATCATGGGTGCCGTGATCTCAGAATGGGTGGGAGCAAAAAAAGGACTTGGGATATTCATGACACGTGCCATGACCAGCTTCAGGACAGCAGCGCTTTTTGCCGACGTGGTTCTGATAGTGGTATTGAGCCTGGGATTGTACAAGCTTATAGAATTGATTGAAAAAAAGATAATAAACCATGCTGATATATAAAGAGAAAGGAAGAAGTCGAATGAAAACAGGAAAGATGATAAAACCGATCGTATCGTTTATCATAATCATTGCTTTTGTTATTGCATTCACCGCATGCTCATCAGGGAAGAAGCCTGATACTCCGGAAAAGGTTACATTTGTTCTGGACTGGGCACCAAATACCAATCATACCGGGATCTATGTCGCAAAGGAAAAAGGTTTTTACAGGGATCAGGGACTTGAAGTCGAGATAATACAACCCCAGGAAGGTTCCAGCGACACGATCGTAGCCTCTGGCAAAGCGCAGTTCGGTATAAGCTATCAGGAAGGCGTGACCTATGCGAGAGCTGCAGGTGTGCCTCTGGTTTCCATTGCAGCTGTTATCCAGCACAATACATCGGGATTTGCCTCACTTAAAGAGAAAAACATCCTTTCGCCTAAGGACTTCGAAGGAAAGACATATGGAGGCTGGGGCTCCGAAACAGAGATAGCGACCATCAAATACCTAATGGATCAGGAGGGAGCCGATTTTTCGAAGGTCAACATCATGACTACCGGAGATGCAGATTTCTTCCAGGCAAGCGCTTCAGGACAGATAGATTTTGCATGGATCTTTGAAGGCTGGGCAGGGATCGAAGCCAAGCTTAAGGGGATAGAGCTCAACTATATCGATCTGGGCAGGATAGCGCCTGTCTTTGACTATTACACTCCGGTGATCATTACAAACGAGGATATTTTAAAAAATAATAAAGAACTTGCAGAATCATTTATGAAGGCTACGATAAAAGGATATGAGTTCGCTATCGAAAATCCCGACGAGGCTGCGGAAATAATGATCTCAGCAGTTCCTGAGCTGAACAGGGAGCTTGTTGTGGAGAGCCAGAGATTCCTGGCAGAGCACTACAAAGGGGATGCAGAAAAATGGGGATTGCAGAAGCAGGAAGTCTGGCAGCGGTATACCGATTGGATGTATGAAAACGGCTTTATCGAAGAAAACATTGATGTGACCAAAGCTTATACCAATGAATTTATAAAATAGAAGGTTGATATGGACTGCAAAATCAGGATAACCGGTCTTAATATGGATTATACAGGGTCCGAAGAAGGCGAAAGCAGCCTCAGAGTGTTGTCAGACGTAAACCTGGAGGTTTTTGAAAATGAATTCGTTTCATTGCTGGGCCCCAGCGGATGCGGAAAAAGCACACTCTTAAGGCTGATTGCCGGCCTTGAGCATGATTATGAGGGAGAGATACTTCTTGGAGGGATCAATCCCAGGCATAAAAGGGTGCCGGTCTGCTACATGCTCCAGAAGGATTGTCTTATGCCTTGGAGGTCCATGCTGTCGAATGTACTTCTGCCCATAGAGATCAAAAAAGGAGATCTGAAAAAGGCCAGGGAAGAAATAAAGCCGCTTGTTCAGGAGTTCGGCCTTTCCGGCTTCGAGAACTACAGACCCCGGCAGCTGTCCGGAGGTATGAGGCAACGGGCAGCTTTGCTGAGGACTTATCTAATGGATGGCGAAATAATGCTTTTGGATGAGCCTTTCGGGTCATTGGACGAGATCACCAGGATGCAGATGCAGGACTGGCTTATTTCGGTCTGGGAAAAACACAGGAAAACCGTTCTTTTCGTCACCCATGACATTGATGAGGCCATATATCTGTCCGACAGAGTGGTAGTCTTGAGTGACAGGCCTGGAACGGTGAACGGCGTGGTGCAGATAGATTTTGAACGACCCAGGAAAAGGGATATGATATTGACTCCCCAGTTTTCAGAGTATAAAAAAGATATCCTCAGTCTTCTGGCTTCCTTCCCTGCCTGGTGATACAAGATGATCGACAGGCATTTTATGCCAATAAGGGGATAAAATCGCTGTCCCCTTGTTCGATTTTAGTATATAATTATACCGAAGAAGTATAATTTATAGAGAGGTGATAAAATATGCAGGATAATTACGGCAATTACAACGTCAGAACCTTCGAAGAAGAGTTTGCGACAGTCAGAGGGATGAATGCATTCATTTCAAAGGTCTTCGGCTGGATGTTCATAGGTCTTCTGCTGTCTGCCGGTGTCGCATATTATGTAGCAACCGATTTGAATCTGATAAGCATTATCCTGGGAAACAGGTTCCTGTTCTTCGGATTGATGATAGGTGAGATCATACTCGTGTCTGTTCTTTCAGCGCGGATCACAAGGCTCAGATACGGAACGGCCATAGGCATGTTCCTGATATATGCCGCTTTGAACGGAATCACCCTGTCTGTGATCTTCCTGGTATATACGCAGCAATCCCTCGCGACCGCATTCGCAGTTACTGCGGCTACATTCGGCGTGATGTGCGTTTACGGTTATTTCACGAAAGCCGATCTGACTCAGTTCAGAGGCATTTTGATCATGGGCCTTATAGGTCTGGTAATACTGTCATTGGTTAATATATTCCTTCGCAGCAGCGGACTGGAATGGTTCATCAGCATCATCAGCCTCTTCGTATTCCTCGGACTGACGGCTTATGACATGCAGAGCCTTAAGGCATACTATTTCGGTACCGAAGGGGACCATGTTCTCAGAAGGAATCTCGGCATAATCGGTGCGCTGCGCCTGTATCTTGATTTCATCAATCTTTTCCTGACCATTCTGAGATTCACCAACAGAAGAAAATAAAACCTGAAAGAGTTTTGGGGACGGAGACTTGCACTCATTTGAGTAAAAGCCTCCGTCCCTTTTGCGCACTTTTATTTTGACTGCATTTTTGTTATGATATTGATGCAGATTAAAAAAGACAAGATTTTTTATGCACTTTAAGGGACAAAAAGAAAGGGTTATCGAAAGTTGGAAGCAAAAACGAATAAAGATAAATTCATACTTAGGACAAGCAAGTCTTCAGCAGGTGTACTGGGTGTGGATAACGCCCCCGAATTTTCAGACTGGGTCGAACAGGTTAGGAACCTGAATACGGTATATACCCTTGAAACGGGGAAAACAAGGAAGTTCAGGATAGATGTTTTCGGCTGTCAGATGAATGAGCGCGACTCCGAGACAATTGCTGGCATGCTCACCGATATGGGATTTGAAGAGGTATCCAAAGATGATCCTGCCGATATCATAGTATTCGTTACCTGTTGTGTCCGTGAGAATGCCGAAGAGCGCATTTACGGGCATATCGGCGCACTTTCGGGCGAATGTGCCGAAAAAGGATCGTTCATCGTGGCCTGCGGCTGCATGATGCAGCAGCCTCATGTGGTCGAGAAAATCAGAAAATCATATCATAATGTTAAAATCGTGTTCGGAACACATAATATACACACTTTCCCGGAACTTCTGCACCGGCATCTGACGACCGGAAAAAAAGTCTTTGAGGTCTGGGAAAAGGGAGAAAGGATAATTGAGGACCTTCCCATAAAACGTACCGAGAAGCATAAGGCATGGGTCAGCATAATCTATGGATGCAATAATTTTTGCTCCTACTGCATCGTTCCTCATGTGCGGGGACGGGAAAGAAGCAGGAGCATGGATGATATATTGTCTGAGATCAGGGCACTCGCAGCCGACGGCTGCAAGGAAGTGACACTTCTTGGCCAGAATGTTAACTCCTATGGCAACGATCTGGGAGAAAAAGATCTGTTTGCAAGGCTTCTCTATGCAATAGAAGATATCGACGGAATCAAAAGGGTTAGATTTATGACATCCCATCCCAAGGATCTTTCGGACAGTCTGATCGATGCCATGAAAAACTGCAGCAAGGTATGCAATCATCTCCATTTGCCGGTCCAGTCGGGCAGCACCCGCATACTTGAAAAGATGAACCGCAGATATACCAAGGAGCATTACCTGTCTTTGGTTGACAAAATAAAAAAAGCCGTACCCGATATAGCCCTCACCACCGATATCATAGTAGGCTTCCCCGGAGAGACCGAAGAAGACTTTGAGGATACATTGGATGTCGTGAGGAAAGTGGGGTATGATGCTGCTTTCATGTTCATATATTCACCCAGAAAAGGAACTCCTGCGGCTAAACTGGAGCAGACCACACCACTGGATGTAATAAGCAAACGATTCAAAACGCTGGTGGATCTGCAGACAGCCATAGCTACCGATCTGGCCAGGAAAACCGAAGGGCAAATCCTTGAAGTCCTGGTGGACGGGCCAAGCAAGCAAAATCCTGAGATCCTGTCGGGTCGTACCAGAACGAACCGTCTGGTCAATTTCAAAGCCGAAGGCATAGAAAAGGGCGACTTTGCGGAAGTGGAGATAATCCGCGCAGGAGCCTTCTGGCTGGAAGGCAGGGGGGTTAGAAAACTTGGCTAAGCTGACTCCGATGATGCAGCAGTATATGGAAATAAAGGAAAGATACAAGGACAGCATCCTGCTGTTCAGACTGGGGGATTTTTATGAGATGTTCTTTTCCGACGCAGAGATCGCGTCAAAGGAACTGGAGATAACTCTCACCGGCAGGGATTGCGGACTTGAGGAACGGGCACCCATGTGCGGAGTGCCTTACCATTCGGTGAATACGTACATAGCGCGCCTTCTGGCAAAGGGCTACAAGGTGGCTATCTGCGATCAGATGGAAGATCCTGCTTTGGCCAAGGGTATAGTCAGGCGTGATGTGACCAGGGTCATCACCCCGGGCACCGTTACCGACCCGGCTATGCTTGACGAGAAGAAAAACAACTATCTGATGGCTGTATATTACCAGCAGATTTATTACGGGATCGCGGTAGCCGATGTTTCGACGGGAGAGTTTTACGCCACCCAGATCACCTGGGGAAGCTCGGTTGCCAAGCTTGTCGATGAGATATCCAGATATAAACCATCGGAAATCATTACGAACAGAGATCTTTTAAGCAGACCTGAATACAAGTCTATGTTCATCGACTACCTCAAAATCGAGCCGTCGGTAGTGGAAGATGAGCTGTTTTCGCTGAATGCGAGCCATGACAGGCTGATGGAGATCTTCGGAGAAAACCCGTTTTCAAATCTAGAGCTTGCCCAATGCGCAGCCGGAGCACTTCTGTCATATCTGGAGTCTACCCAGAAAGTCGATCTGAAGCATATCGAGAAAGTTCAGATATATAAAATAGAGCAGTATATGATGCTCGACAGCGCTTCCAGAAGAAGCCTTGAAATCACCGAAACCATGAGGGATTCCAGGAAAAAAGGCTCTCTCTTGTGGGTCCTTGACAAAACTACGACCTCCATGGGCGGAAGAAAGCTGAGACACTGGCTGGAACAGCCCCTTCTGGATGTTGATGAGATACGGCTCAGGCTCGATGCGGTTGCGGAGCTCAAAGAAAGCTTCATTGTCAGAAACGAGCTGATGGAGCATTTAAAAGGTGTATATGATATAGAGAGGCTGACTTCGAAGCTTGTTTACGGTAACATAAACGCCAGAGATCTGCTGGCAATTAAGGCCTCATTGGCAAAACTGCCATATGTTAAGGAGCTTCTGCAAGGCCTGAGATCGGGCCTCAACGGCCAGATATATGAAAGGCTGGACCTGCTGGAGGATCTCCATGACCTGATAGAAGCGGCTATACATGAGGATGCGCCCCTCTCGGTCAAAGAAGGCGGGATCATTAAAGACGGATATGACCAGCAGGTGGATGAATACAGAAAAGCGGCAGTTGAAGGCAAGACGTGGATATCTGAGCTTGAAGCCGAAGAAAGGGAAAGGACCGGGATAAAAAGTCTTAAAATCAGATATAATGATAATTTCGGCTATTACATAGAAATAACCAAGGCAAATATCTCACAGGCTCCCGAGGATTACATAAGAAAGCAGACTCTGGTAAACTGTGAACGCTATACTATGGAAAAGCTCAAACGACTGGAAGATACTATTCTTGGCGCCGAGAAAAAGGTCGTCCAGCGAGAGTATGATCTGTTCTGCGAGATAAGGGATATGGCCTTTAAGCATGTAAAGCGGCTTAAGACCACAGCCGATTGCATCGCTGTGCTGGATGCCCTTTGCTCGCTGGCTGAGGTCGCCGACAGGAACCAGTACGTGCGGCCTGAGGTATATGAAGGCGGACTTATCGAGATAAGGAACGGAAGACATCCTGTCGTGGAGAAGACGCTGGAAGATACGCTGTTCGTTCCCAACGACACATGGCTCGATACCGATGAAAACAGGATATGCATCATTACCGGTCCCAACATGGCCGGAAAATCCACATACATGAGACAGGTGGCTCTGATCAGCCTGATGGCGCAGGCAGGAAGCTTCGTGCCTGCAGAATATGCAAAAATCGGCCTGGTGGATCGCATCTTTACAAGAATCGGAGCATCTGATGATTTGTCCTCGGGTCAAAGCACCTTTATGGTCGAGATGACCGAAGTGGCCAATATCCTTGAAAACGCCACCGAAAGAAGCCTTCTCATACTGGATGAAATCGGCCGGGGAACGAGCACCTACGACGGTCTCAGCATTGCCTGGGCTGTTTTGGAATATATAAATGATAAAAGCAGACTTGGTTCAAGGACTCTTTTTGCCACGCACTACCATGAGCTTACCGAGCTTGAGGACAAGCTTCACGGTATTAAAAACTATTGCGTGTCGGTCAAAAAGAAAGGTGAGGATATCATCTTCCTGAGAAAGATCACCAGAGGAGGCGCTGACAAGAGCTACGGTGTTGAAGTGGCAGGACTTGCCGGGATTCCTCCGCAGGTCATAGAAAGAGCCAAAATGATACTTCAGGAGCTTGAAGAGGCAGATATCAACCAGGCTCACAGGAAGAAGAAGCAGAAACCGGTCGACGGACAACTGGATCTGTTTACTTCCAGTTCCTTATCAAAGGCCGAGCGGGATGTTCTGGATGAGCTGAGAATGCTGGACCCGTCAATGCTTACACCGTTGGACGCTCTCAATAAGCTCTACAGCCTCCAGCAAAAGCTAAAATAAATTGTCACGGGGACGGTTCTTCTGACAATTAATTGTCAAGGGGACAGTCCTGAATGAATGTACAGAGGGATGGAATTATATTGACGTGGGTATTTAGAGACGAGCAAACAAGATCCTTGCGGTGACCGATGTAAAAATGAGTCAAAGTGTCCGTCCCCTAAACTCACTTAAAAAGGAGTACATATGGGTAAAATCGTCATACTGGATGAGAATACTGCCAACCAGATAGCTGCCGGCGAAGTTATAGAACGGCCTGCGTCCGTTGTGAAGGAAATGGTGGAAAACTCCATAGACGCAGGAGCGACCCAGATCACCGTTGAAATCAGGAACGGCGGCATTTCATATATACGTGTCACCGACAATGGAAACGGTATCGAAGGTGATGACCTGGAATTTGCCTTTGAGCGCCATGCAACCAGCAAGATAAGACGCATCGAAGATCTGGACAGCCTTACCACCATGGGCTTTCGCGGCGAGGCTCTGGCATCTGTTGCTTCGGTTTCGCACCTTGAGGCAACTTCCAAAACCAGAGAATCCTCAGTAGGAAACACTCTAAAAATAGAGGGAGGACGAGTGGTTTCGATAGCCCAGGCCGGCTGTCCTGACGGAACCACCTTCATAGTCAGGAATCTTTTCTACAATACTCCCGCCAGATATAAATTCCTGAAAAAAGACTCCACTGAAGCCGGCTATGTATCAGATATAATCGAGCGTCTTGCCCTGGCCAATCCCGGCATTTCCTTCAAATTCATCCAGAACGGTCAGACACAGCTCCATACCCCTGGGAATCATGACCTTTTGAGCACCATATACAGTATTTTCGGCAAGGAAATAGCCAGTTCCCTGATCCCGGTAGATTATAGCACCGATGGATTTTCCCTGACCGGGTTTATTGGAAAACCTGAGATAGCCAGAGGGAACAGAAACAGCCAATACATATACTTAAACGGCAGATATATAAAGAATCGCATTTTGTCAAAGGCCTTGGAGGATTCCTACAAGACCAGGCTGATGCAGAACAAGTTCCCGTTCTGTGTCCTGATGATATCAACCTCACCCCGAAACTATGACGTAAATGTTCATCCACAGAAACTCGAGGTGCGTTTTGCCAATGAGAACGCTGTTTACAGCCTTGTATACCATGGCTGTGAAAGTGCTCTTTTGGGCCAATCGATGATCCGAAGCTTCGAACCCGGATTAAAGGAAGAAAAACCTGAAACAATCCAGGTATCAAAACAGGAGGAGATCCGGCCAATACCTGAAATCAAAACAGTAAAAACTGTTTATGTACCTGAGACAAAACAGGAAAGCCTTTTTGAAGAAAAACGCCCGGTGGTGGAGCCTCCGAGGTTCATAGAGAAAACGACCAGACCTGTTTTCATAGAAAAGACAGAAATACATGATGCGGTTAAAGAAGCAAAAAAGGAAGAAGAGAAAATCAGTGAACCCACAGAACCATTCCGTGACAATGAACCAGCCGTAAGCGGTAACAGTGCGACGGAGCTTCTGGAAGCAACCATTGTGGGGCAGGCTTTCGATACGTATATTCTGCTGCAAAGAGGCGATAATCTTTATATTATAGACCAGCATGCCGCACATGAAAGGATACGGTTCGAAACACTGAAAAACAGGCTTCAAAAGGAGGAGAGTTTTTCCCAGTCTCTTTTGGAACCGTATATAATAAAGCTCAACTCAAATGAATTTGGGTTTGTAATGAGCAAGCTTGATGAGTTTAATAAAATCGGGTTCGAAATCGAGGCATTCGGTTTAAACACCGTTATTGTCAGAAGCGTTCCGGATTTTTATGACACTAGCTTTTCAGCACAGGATTTTATTGAGATACTTGACAGGTGGAGCCAGACAGGCGCAAAGCAAACGGGCATCAGTGACGAAGCACTTTTCATGATTTCATGCAAAGGGGCTCTCAAAGCCAACAGATCAATGTCCAGGGAAGAGATCCGGGGTCTGGTGGAAAGCCTTGCAGCTATGGAAAATCCCTACACCTGTGTCCATGGCAGGCCGATAATCCTGACCCTGGATAAAAAAGAATTTGAGAAGCGGTTCAAGAGAATTGTATGAGCAGTTGTTCGATTTCTGGTGATGCAAAACAGAATAAAGTTATTGTCATAGCCGGACCTACCGCTTCGGGAAAAACCGACCTGGCGATCGAACTGGCGCTGAAGGTGGGCGGGGAGATCGTTTCGGCTGATTCCATGCAAATATACCGCAAAATGGATATAGGCACAGCCAAACCTACCCTGGAGGAAAGACGCGGCATACCTCATCATATGATCGATATAGTGGATCCTGATGAGGAATACAACGTGGCTCAGTTCAAGAGTGACGCCGATATCTGCATAGATGACATCATCAACAGAGGAAAGGTTCCCATCGTTGCCGGCGGTACCGGATTATATATAAATTCACTGGTATATAATATCAGCTTTTCGGAAACAATTAGCGATTGGAAGTTCAGGAAGCACCTTGAAAACATTGCTTTGGAGCAGGGCCCTGAGGTTTTGCATGATATGCTCAAAGAGGTAGACCCCAAAAGCGCGGAAGCGATCCATCCCAACAATGTAAAGCGGGTCATAAGGGCTCTGGAGGTATACAGATCGACCGGCCGGCCCATATCGGAGCATAAGGAGGAATCCAGAAAGATCCCTCCGAAATACGATTTTGAAATATTCGGTCTGGAAGTTCCCCGTGACCTCCTTTATCAACGGATTGAAAAAAGAGTTGATAAAATGATGGGGTTGGGTCTGTATGAAGAGGTCGAGGGTCTTCTTAAAAGCGGATACTCCCCCGATTTGACCTCGCTTCAGGGTATAGGATACAAGGAGATCATATCTGCCATAATGGGGAAATGTTCTTTGGAAACAGCAGTTGAAAATATCAAAAAGGGCACCCGCCATCTGGCAAAAAGGCAGATAACATGGTTTAAAAAGACCGAAGGACTGAAATGGATCCGGACCGATGAAAACGATATTTGGGCAATGATAAAAATATTGACCGATGCCTTGAATAATCAGGGATAATTTAGTAAAATGAGGGCGAGGTCATGATTTCAGTTTATCTTTTTTTGTGTTAATGAGGAGGAAAAAAGCGTGAACAAAAATATTAATCTTCAGGATGTTTTTCTGAACCAGGTCAGAAAAGAGCATATCCCGGTAACTGTTTACCTTACAAACGGGTTTCAGCTGCGGGGAATGGTTAAAGGATTTGATAATTTTACCGTTGTACTGGACAGCGAAGGCAAGCAGCAGCTTGTGTACAAACACGCGATTTCAACTGTGTCTCCGATGAAAGCAGTAAACATCATTTTCAATGAGAATAGAGAATAGCAGAAATTCACTGAAGCAGAAATTATGGAGCTGATATAATTTTGAAAAAAATATTAATTCCTATGGTTGAAGCAGGAGGCGGGCACAAAATGCCTGCTCTTGCTATTAAGGAATCTATTGAAACATTGTTTCCCGGTCAGTATCAGGTTGACGTTATAGATTTTGCCAGAGAAGTCGGTGCAAATTGGGATGACAAGATTATCAAGGGATTCTGGGATTGGGCTTTGGCCAGACCCGAACTGACCACGAACCTGAATGTTTTATTGGATTCCTTTAATCATCTTACGCGCTCAAATACAGTCATGAGGCTGTTTTTTCAGCAGTTTGTACGGAAGGGCATCAGGTATATACGCATGTATAAACCTGATATTGTGTTTTCGACGCATTTTTTCTGCAGTTCTGTGGCTTTGTTCGCCAGAGAGAGATATGACCTTCAGTACAAGATATTCAGCTATATGACCGATCCCATCAGAGGACATAATTTATGGGTAAACCCAAAAATAGACGCAGTCATTGTGTCTACCGAGGAAGCCCGCGAATATCTTATCAAGCAGGGCGAGCCCCGGGATAAAGTAATAGTGATGCCTTTTCCGCTTAATAAAAAGTTCTTTGAAAAGGTGACAAAAACAAGGGAAGAGATACTGGGCGAATTGGGTCTTGACCCAGAAAGAAAAACTCTTCTTGCAACTTCGGGCGGACAGGGGATAGGAGATACCTCGTCTTATGTAAAGATACTGTACATGAGGGATTTTCCGTTCAATATAATAGCTGTCTGCGGCAAAAACCAGGAACTTTTCGATGAACTTAATAAACTGAAGGAGTCTGGAAAATCAAATGTTCCCATGGCGGTCCTTGGATTCGTGGATAATATGCATGAGCTTCTTGATGTATCCGATCTGGCAATAGCAAAAGGAGGGGCTTCCACCACGCTAGAGGTCCTGGTAAAGCGGGTCCCTACCATATTCACACATTGCGCCGCTCTTCATGAAAAGGGAAATATCGATTTTTGCGTTGACAATAAGATGGGCTGGTTCGCCAAAAATGAGAAGGAATTCAGTCAAATCATAAATAAGATATTGATTACTGACATTTTGGATCAATATAAACGGAATATTGAAGAAAACGAGTATATAAAAACATTGCCTGAAGCCTCCGACAACCTGGCCCGGTTTATTGTTAAGGAACTGGAAACTCCTTACGTAAAGAGTAAAAGGTCAAAAAAGGTTTTATTACGGGCTATCGTGCTGGGTACCAGGATCAATCTCTACAGGCTCAGAAGCCGCAGCAAAAACAAGCGATATAAAATCAATGATTAAAATAAAAATAGACAGTGGTAAGCTCACTGTCTATTTTTCCATCTGTATTTAGTATTTTTAGCCCAGCACTAAGGCTGGGCTACTGGATACTGGATACTGGATTGTTGAGTTTTGTTTATACATTGAACCTGAACAGGGTCACGTCGCCGTCCTGCATGACGTATTCCTTGCCCTCGGAGCGGACAAGGCCCTGTTCTTTTGCGGCGGCCATTGAGCCCAGGCGTGCCAGGTCGTCATAGGCAACTATTTCGGCTCTAATGAACCCTCTCTCAAAGTCGGAATGTATCTTTCCGGCTGCCTGGGGGGCTTTGGTTCCCTTAACTATGGTCCATGCGCGGACTTCCTGCTCGCCTGCTGTCAGGAAGCTGATTAGGCCAAGAAGCTTGTAGCTGGCTTTGACAAGCTTGTCAAGCCCGGATTCAGACAAGCCCAGCTCTTCCAGGAACATTTTCTTCTCATCGTCCTCGAGCTGAGCAATTTCTTCTTCGATCTTCGCACATATGACTATTACCTCGGACCTCTCGGCATCTGCTATTTCCTTTACCTTAGCAACATAGGGGTTCTGGTCGGCGGTAGAGATACCGTCCTCCGAGACATTTGCGCAATAGAGAACCGGTTTGCTGGTCAGAAGGAAAAGCTGATCCACATATTCTAGTTGCTCCGGATCGAATTTCATGGTTCTGACCGGAAGACCTTTTTCAAGATTTTCCTTTATGCTCTCCAGAATGGCCAGCTCAGCCAAATACTTCTTATCTCCTGATTTCATCTGCTTTTTGGTCTTTTCTATGCGTTTGTCAACAGCCTCGATGTCGGAAAAGATCAGCTCAAGGTTTATTGTCTCAATATCTCTTGCAGGATCTACCGAGCCATCCACATGTACGATGTCTCCGTCATCGAAGCACCTTACAACATGCACTATGGCATCCACTTCCCTGATATGGGATAAAAATTTATTGCCGAGTCCTTCACCTCTGCTTGCTCCTCTTACAAGTCCCGCTATATCCAGAAACTCTATTGAGGTTGGTGTAACCTTTTTAGGATTATACATTTTTGCCAGAACATCGAGCCTTTCGTCCGGAACGGCTACAACACCGATATTCGGATCGATTGTGCAGAAAGGGTAGTTTGCGCTTTCTGCGCCTGCTTTTGTTATTGCGTTAAAAAGTGTGCTTTTCCCTACGTTGGGGAGTCCTACAATACCCAGTTTCATACATATCTCCGTCTATTCAAGAATAATTGGTTTTTCATCCATCTGAAATATTATAGCATAAAATGCATGGATGCAACCTTAGTTTTAAATACCGGTTTTATCCTGCCACACTTGTTGGGAAGAATGTATATGTATCCGGAAAATTTCTTATGAAAACGCGTATCGGAACAAAGACTATGTTATAATATCCACAGGAAGGGTAAGAGATGGAAGAGAAGATAAGACTTCAGAAATATATAGCCCAGTGCGGGATCGCGTCAAGAAGGCATGCCGAAGAAATGATAAAAGCAGGCAGAGTCAGGGTAAATGGCGTAAAGGTAACCGAAATGGGCACATTGGTTTCGGGCAGGGATAAGGTAGAGGTTGACGGAAAACCGATAAAAAAAGAAAAAAGGCTTGTTTATATCATGCTGAACAAGCCGGCCGGATATGTTACGACAGTTTCGGACCCACAGGGAAGAAAAACTGTCCTGGACCTTGTACAAGGAGTTGAAGAACGGGTATATCCGGTGGGACGGCTTGATTACGATACGACCGGGCTGCTGATCCTCACCAATGACGGGGATTTTGCTTATAAAAGCACCCATCCCGGACATGAGACTAAAAAGACATATATTGCAGAAGTTTCAGGCTTGCCTTCAAATGAGACGCTCAGGACACTGAGAGAAGGTGTGGTACTGGATGGCACACCCACTTCCCCTGCTGAGGTCGAGGTTATAGAAATCAGGGATAAAAGTTCGGTATTGAAAATTATCATACATGAGGGAAGAAACAGACAAGTGAAAAGAATGTGCGAGGCTGTGGGACATCCGGTCCTGAAACTGAAAAGGACCGCGATCGGGAAACTAACTCTCGGAAACCTTAAGCCGGGTGAGTGGAGATACTTGTCCGGGCACGAAATCAAGCTTGTCAGGGGGATCAAAAATGGAAGAAAGACCGGCACAGGTAAATAGAATAAAACCTGTTTACGCTTATTTAAAAGAATCATTCAAATTTTATGATGTCGATCAGCCGCTTGTGGCGCAGATTTTATTTGTTCTGCAGCTTGCTGCGGTTTTTGGTGGATATGTGATTGCAAGACCGTATACTGAAAAATTCTTTCTGTATTATGAACAGATATCCAATAAATTCATATGGCAGATCGATGCCCAAAGCTATGATTTGTCTTTTTTGAATTCTGATCTGGCAATCAACATGATCAATGCTTTCATAACCGTCATGCTGATTTATTTTGCGTCAAAAACAATTGCCTATTTTTTCGGTGTGTTCTTCGGAGCCTATTATTTCATGAGCCTTACAAGATCAGATTCCTCCCCGTCGCAGAGGATCTCCGATATTATATCGAAATATCCCAGGCTGATAATTTTTAACGTCCTTTTTTATGGCATTTTTGCTATAGTTCTGGTATTAGTGTTTCTTGCAGCAGGGCTCCTGTCCATGATAATGCCGATGTTTATAGTTCTTACACCGCTTTTGCCGTTTACGGTTCTTGCAATCGATGCCCTGTTCATTTTCAAGAATCTTCTTATTATAGAATTCGATACGGGAGTATTCAGAAATTTCAAAAAGGCTTTGGATATTACCAAAGGCTGTAAGAGAAGGGTCATCATAAACGGGCTTTGGCCTGTTTGTCTCGGCCTTCTGCTGAGTTCCTTTTCGATAGGCATAAGCAACCCCTTGCTGTCATTGTTCATATTGGCTTTCTTTGAAGTGATCATCCATATGATTACACAGAGGCTCATAGCTTTGATGTTTATTGACGCATCTTCCCTGGAGAGGAATGATAAAAAGGCAAAAGAGGTCAAAATCACAGGGTAAAATTCGAATATTTATGTATATTTATTCGATTGACACAAACAGACGCAAAAAACTATAATAAATTTGTTTATCAGTTTAAATTGCGGAGAAACTTGTTTTATCAGGTTTTTTATCAAGCCGGGGAGGATAAAATAAATGATGAAATACAACGAGATAGAGAGAATCGATCCCGAGGTTGCGAAGGCCATATACTGCGAAATTGACAGACAGAATAACAAAATCGAGCTGATCGCATCTGAGAACTTCGTAAGCAAAGCCGTTTTGGAGGCTGTCGGAACACCACTGACAAACAAATACGCCGAAGGGTATCCCCAAAAACGCTACTACGGCGGCTGCGAACATGTTGACGTTATTGAATCCCTTGCCATAAGCCGTGCAAAAGAGCTTTTCGGAGCCGAGCATGTGAATGTGCAGCCCCATTCCGGAGCCCAGGCAAATATGGCCGTATTTTTTACCGTAATGCAGCCCGGCGATGTTTTTATGGGAATGAACCTGGCCCATGGCGGACACCTGAGCCATGGAATGGCTCTGAATATGTCAGGCAAATATTTCAAGCCTGTAGCTTACGGAGTCAGGGAATCAGACGGAATCATAGATTATGACGAAATAAGAAAGATCGCAAAGGAATCAAAACCTAAGCTTATAATAGCAGGTGCCAGCGCATATTCCAGGATAATAGATTTTAAAGCATTCAGAGAAATATGCGATGAAGTTGGGAGCTATCTGATGGTGGACATGGCGCACATAGCCGGTCTGGTTGCCGCAGGTGTACATCCCAGTCCGGTGCCTTATGCCGATTTCGTTACCACCACGACCCATAAGACTCTGAGAGGCCCAAGGGGTGGCATGATCCTTTGTAAGGAGAAATATGCCAAGGACATTGACCGTTCGGTATTCCCCGGCATACAGGGCGGACCCCTTATGCATGTCATTGCAGGTAAAGCCGTTTGTCTCAAGGAAGCGCTTTCTCCTGAGTTCAAGGAATACCAGAAACAGGTGGCCAAAAATGCCAAGGTATTGTCTGAGGCATTGATGGCAAAAGGCTTTAAAATTGTTTCGGGAGGAACCGAAAACCACCTTATGCTGATCGATGTCACCAATAAGGGTATAACCGGCAAGGATGCCCAGATGATGCTCGATGAGGTCATGATAACCGTTAATAAAAACAGCATACCGTTCGATACCTTGAGCCCGTTTGTTACAAGCGGTATCCGTATAGGAACCCCGGCAGTCACGACCCGCGGCATGAAAGAAAACGAGATGCTGGAGATCGCTGAACTGATAGATATGACATTAGGCGGAGGATTTGAAAGCAATAAGAAGGGAATAATTGAAAGAGTCGGTCAACTGACAGCTCGCTTCCCGCTGTATAACTGATCAGATACCCGCCCGTCCGGAAAAGGAAGGCGACGGAACAATACCGGATCCGATAATTCTGATTTATTGGAAAGCAAAGGATTGACAAAGCGGAATCAAGTGAGTATAATATTTCATGTTGACCTTCCGGGAGCTTATTTTGCGCTTTAGGAGGGAAAGATTTGAAGCTTGACATAACCTCGATTATAAAGAACAGCGGTGGAACCATTACTGTTCAAATGCAGGAAACGTTGGAGGATCTGGAGACCGATTTCGGTGCAGTTACCTTTAAAGGGCCCGTAGATTTTTCCGGGTCTGTTACCAACAACAATGGGATGCTTGTTCTCAAAGGCCTTGCCAAAGTCAGCTATGAAACATTTTGCGACAGGTGCGGCAAAAAAATAGAAAGAGAACTCGCCGTTGATATCAATGAGGATATTGTTGATAAATCCGGAATCGTTGATGATGATACCGAAGACCCTGATGATGACCGGTTCGCTTTCAGCGGCAACACACTTGATCTTGACAGGATATTGGCCGATAACCTATTGACTAATACGCCTACGTCACACAAATGCCGGGAGGACTGTCCCGGGTTGTGCCCAGAATGCGGAGCAGAATTGTATGGTGAGAGCTGCAGCTGCGGTGGAACAGATTCCATCGATTCCCGATTTGATGCGTTAAAAGGTTTTTTTGATTAATAATGAAAAATGCTACATCAGAGTGATAATGCAAACACTGAACGGAGGTGTTATAAATGGCAGTACCAAAAAGGAAAGTGTCGAAGCAGAGGAAGAACAAGAGAAGGACTCATTACAAGCTTTCAACGCCGAATCTGGTTGCATGCAAGAAGTGCCATGCACTCAAGCTTCCACATGTAGTTTGTAAGGAATGCGGTTCTTATGACGGCAAGGAAGTAATAAAGGTGGACGAAAGCAAAAAATAACCTCCGGAGCATTCCAGCGACTTTAACTTTCAGAAGTAGTAGCAGCTAAATATAGCTGCTATTGTTTTTTATTGCGATATGTTTATGATCAAACAGATCGGCTGAATTGACCGGAAACGTCGTTCTCTGTATGTCATTCTGAAGAGAGGCGGCATAAAACCGTGCGACTAAGAAATTTATATAGATCCTTCACTTCGCTCAGGATGACATATGAGAAGAGGTATTATTTATGCGAAAAATCGAAATATCATCCATACAGGAAAACAGTATTGCGCAGGAGCTGGGCATAGAGGCCGGCGATTTTGTGCTGTCAATAAACGGACAGGAAATAAGGGATGTGTTTGATTACCGTTTTTACTGCGCTGATTCGGAGATCCTGCTCGAGATCGAAAAAAAGAACGGTGAGAGATGGCAGTTCGATATAGAAAAGGATGAGGCCGAGGATCTCGGGCTTGAATTTGACAACTCGCTTCTGGACGATGAAAAATCCTGCCGCAACAAATGCATTTTTTGCTTTATAGACCAGCTCCCGAAAGGCATGAGGGAGTCGCTGTACTTCAAGGATGACGATGCAAGGCTGTCATTCCTTTTCGGCAACTATATAACAATGACCAACCTGTCCGAAGACGAAATAAACAGGATAATACGTTACCATATGTCACCCGTGAACATATCGGTCCACACCACGAACCCTGAGCTCAGGATAAAAATGCTCAACAACCGCTTTGCCGGTGACGTGCTGGAGAAAATAAGGAAGTTTACTTCGGCCGGCATCACTGTGAACACGCAGATCGTGGTATGCCCCGGCATTAACGACGGAGAGGAGCTGGACAGGACCATAAAGGATCTTTCCGGCCTGTGTCCTCAGCTTCACAGCATATCGGTTGTGCCTGTAGGGCTTACGAAATACAGGGAAGGCTTGCCGAAGCTGAAGCCGTTTGACAGGGAGACAGCAAACAGGGTCATCGATCAGGTCGAGAACTGGCAGAACAGGCTTCTGCAAAAATACAACAGCAGGGTCGTATACATTGCCGACGAGATATATATAAAGGCAGGCAGGCCCCTTCCGCCCATAGAAGCCTATGAGGATCTGCCGCAGATCGAAAACGGCGTAGGTATGGTATCGTCTTTCGTGTACGAAGTGGAAGAGGCTCTGAAGGATCTGGATAAAACCGGTATCCATAGTGTAGAAAATAAAACGATAAGTGTAGCCACAGGCGTTTCGGTTTATGAGTACTTCAGAAAGATGACATCGATGATCGAGAATGTGGTCAAAGGACTTAAAATAAATGTCTATAAGGTCGAAAACACTTTCTTCGGCAGCAATGTCACCGTCACAGGACTTCTGACAGGCTGTGACCTGATCAGGGAGCTTACCGGCAAAGACCTGGGCAAAGAGCTTCTGCTGGGTAAAAACATGTTCAGATCCGATACTGAGATAATGCTGGATGATGTGTCGGCCGATGAGCTTGAAAAAAAGCTCGGTGTTAAAGTCCAAATTGTTGACACAAACGGACAGGCTTTTATAGATGCACTTGTCCAAAAATGATGATTTAAAAAATATTGTTCAAATACGTTAACAATTTTGGGGTTCTTCGAATATACTTTAGTGACAGGAGCTGGCACGGAGGTTTTGCTCATGAGGATCATAGTGCTTAAGATGCCCGGATTCCTGGGAGGAATACTCAGGCGTTTGTTTAGGATCCGTTAGCATGGAGAGATACGTTGAAATAAAAAATGTGGCATCGTCACGCCACATTTTTTATGCTATTTTCATTTTTACTATTACACTTTGGATAATTTACTGGAACGCAGGCAATTAGCACAAATGTTCATTCTTTTTGAAACACCGTCTATATTAACCTTAACCTTTCTTACGTTAGGCTTCCAGACTCTGTTGCTTCTCCTGTGAGAGTGACTGACCTGTATACCAAAATGCTGACCCTTATCACATATCTCGCACTTAGCCATTTGCTACACCTCCCTGCAATCCGTATATCATCAATATATTATCTTTAAAATCCATTATTTAATAACAGCAAGAAACATTGTACCACATGTTGGCTCACAACTGCAACTTATTTTTGCAAATTATGACGCGCAAGAGGCATTTTACAGCAGAACCATGGTTATTCCGTTGTTGAAGCGCCCAAGATCCCTGTCATTCCTGACAGAGTTGCAGCTGTCCAGTATCTTTATGGAATCTGCATTGAAAATCTCAAAATTTTCACCGGGTACGTATAGCTTGATGGTGCCGCGTTTTTTCATTCGTTCCAGTTCCCTTCTTACGACGGTTTTCAATATGCCGCCGACACCTGATGAGCCATAGCCATGGATCAGCTTGACCACTTTGATGTTTTGTGCTTTGGCTCTGGTAAGCTCCGATTTAAGCTTTTTTAAGGCCACATCGGCAGTAGGCCGTCCATCTTCAATATTGATTACAGTGTAATCGCTTGCCACTTATGCATCAATCCTTATCTGTATTGTAGGGACGTGTATTGGGCACATGATCCTAATAACATGCGAAGCATTTTATTTACTACGTTTTGTTCAAATATACATGAACTATAGATGATATTATAGGTTTTACCACAGCCATGTCAAGAATCCGCTGATCGGGCGGCTGGCACGAATGTACCGATTATAGGTAAAAAGCATATAAATGCTAATTGCGCTTCCGGCAAATTTGTTGAATATGCCATAGTTGACACGGGCTTGTCCATGCTGATATAATACTATACAATTATAATAATTGAATAACCCTCTCAAATACAATGAAGGAGCTATTTTTCCAGCAAAAAATCTTCGCAGAGAGCCGGTGGGTGGTGTAAACCGGCAGGATTTTTGGAAAATGATCCCTCCCGAGTGGTTTTCCTGAAAATTATAGTAAGGAAAAACGGCTAGCCCCGTTACCGGCGATGGTTTGTTTGAACCTAATGAGGTCTTTATCGCGAGATAAAGATAAAAATAGGGTGGTAACACGTAGATTTTATCCCTCGTCCCTGTTGTTATACTTAAACGACGGCGCGAGGGTTTTTTACATACATAATAGACCGTCAGCGACATTGGAACAGATAGCTATGCACATGCAACAAAGAAAAAGAAGGTGGAGATGTGAAAGCTTCGGACGCAATCGTAAAATGTTTGTTGAATGAAGGCGTGGATATTGTTTTCGGGTATCCGGGCGCAGCAGTGATAGATTTGTACGAATCTTTGAGGAAATCAAAAATCCGTCATGTCCTGGTGCGGCAGGAGCAGGCTGCTGCCCACAGCGCAAGCGGTTATGCCAGGGTGTCCGGCAAAGCCGGTGTGTGCATCGCAACGTCAGGTCCGGGCGCTACAAACCTGATAACAGGTATAGCAACAGCCTATATGGACTCCATCCCTCTGGTGGTGATCACCGGCCAGGTCAAATCGGCCATGATCGGACGTGATGTTTTCCAGGAAGCTGATATTACAGGAGCGACCGAATCCTTTACAAAACACAGTTATCTGGTCAAAGACGCAGATGATCTGCCAAGAATAATAAAAGAGGCTTTTTACATTGCAACCACGGGCAGGCCAGGTCCGGTGCTCATCGACATACCCAGTGATATCCAGGCTGAAAAGCTTGAAAAATTCATATATCCCGATACTGTTGACATAAGGGGATACAAACCTACACTTAAAGGACACCCTGGTCAGATAAAACGCGCGGTCAAGGCAATAAGTGAAAGTAAAAGGCCTCTGATTGTAGCGGGAGGAGGCGTGCTTCTTTCCGATGCCCAGAGTGAGCTCACCGGCTTTATCAACAAAAGCAGGATCCCTGTGGTTCATACGCTGATGGGCAAGGGAGCGGTGCCGACACAAAACCCATACTATGTAGGAATGATAGGGACTCATGGCTTTGCGCAGGCCAATATAGCCATGTTGAAATCGGACCTTCTGATTTTCATAGGCGCAAGGATCGCAGACAGAGCATGGGGCGGTATCGGTGACAAAATGAAAAAGGACGCGCAGATCATCCATATTGATATCGATCCTGCCGAGATAGGGAAAAACCTTGGTCCCAATATCCCTCTGGTCGGCGATGTAAAGCATATACTCACAGAAATGACATCAAAAACAGAGCCCCTTGATACAGATGACTGGCTGGAGGAGCTAAGATCCCATAGGAAGACGGCTCAGCACGCAGAATCGGATTTCGTGAATCCCAAATATGCCGTTGAACTGTTATCAAAAAAGCTTGATGATGACGCGATACTGGTTGCCGATGTGGGACAGAACCAGATGTGGGCTGCAAGACATTTTGAAGACAAGGAAGGAAGACGCTTTTTGACTTCAGGCGGTCTGGGGACTATGGGCTACAGCCTTCCTGCGGCTGTGGGAGCCAAATTTGCGGCACCCGGCAGACAAGTGGCGGCCGTGGTGGGAGACGGCGGATTCCAGATGAGTCAGTTTGAGCTTGGGACCATATCGGCTAATAATCTTAAACTCGTGATCCTTCTTTTCAACAATTCCAGGCTTGGCATGGTCCGTGAGCTTCAGGACAGGAAATTTGGCAGGATAACTGCAGTTGAGCTTGACAAAAATCCTGATTTCATTAAATTATGCGACGCATATGGCATCAAAGGCGTCAGGGTGACAGCCGATTCAGAGCTTGAAGCAGCTTTCGACAAAGCTTTGAAGAGCAAAGGACCGTTCCTGGTTGAATGCGTGGTAGACTGCAACGAATGTACGTTATAACCTTTATATTTATATCTTTAAAATAATCATACGGCCAAGAATGCCGGAGGGAGGTTAATATGAACAGACATGTCCTATCGGTGCTGGTTGAGAACCAATCAGGCGTACTGAGCCGGGTGTCCGGACTTTTCAGCCGCAGGGGCTATAATATCGACAGCTTGTCGGTGGGAGAAACCGAGGATCCGAAGATCTCCCGCATGACAATAGTGGTAAAAGGTGACGATTACATCCTTGAACAGATCAAAAAGCAGCTCAACAAACTTATCGACGTGATCAAAATCGTGGAGCTCAGCCCTGATCAGTCGGTATTCAGGGAGCTTGCCCTTATAAAGGTAAGAACAAGCATGGAGACAAGGGCATCCATAATCGAGATAGTTTCGATATTCAGAGCCAACATAGTCGATGTCTCCAACGAGACCCTGACCGTTGAAATGACAGGTGACGAGTCTAAGATCGAGGCTTTCATCAGCCTCATGGATTCCTACGGAATCGTTGAAATCGTACGTACCGGTCTGGCAGCCATCGAAAGGGGCAACCGGCAAATCATAAACCATAAGAAATATGAGGAGGATTAGTAGTATGGCAAAAATGTATTATGAAAAGGATTGCAATCTTAATCTGCTGAGTGGGAAAACCGTTGCGGTGATCGGCTATGGAAGCCAGGGGCATGCTCACGCTCTGAATTTAAAGGAATCTGGTGTAGATGTCATCGTAGGTCTTTATGAAGGCAGTAAATCATGGAAAGTTGCAGAAGAGGCAGGTTTGAAAGTGGCTACTGCGGCAGAAGCAGCAAAGCAGGCCGATATCATAATGATCCTTGTCAATGATGAAAAACAGCCCAAGCTTTATAAAGAGAGCATCGAACCTAACTTAAGCGCCGGCAAGAGCCTTGCTTTCGCGCACGGCTTCAATATCCATTTCGGACAGATCGTTCCTCCGGCTGATGTCAATGTGTTCATGGTAGCTCCCAAAGGCCCGGGCCATACCGTAAGAAGCCAGTTCCAGGAAGGAAAAGGCGTTCCGTGCCTTGTGGCAGTGCACCAGGATGCAACCGGAAACGCAAAGGATCTGGCTTTGGCATATGCTGCAGGGATCGGCGGAGCCAGAGCGGGAATCCTTGAAACCACCTTCAAGGAAGAGACAGAAACCGATCTGTTCGGCGAACAGGCTGTTCTCTGCGGCGGTCTCTGTGAACTGATCAAAGCAGGCTTCGATACTCTGGTTGAAGCCGGATACCAGCCTGAAAGCGCATATTTTGAATGTCTCCATGAAATGAAGCTCATTGTTGACCTTATCAATAAAGGCGGCCTGAGCCTTATGAGATACTCTATCTCGGATACGGCCGAGTATGGTGACTATACGACGGGCAAGCGCATCATCACCGAAGAGACCCGTAAAGAGATGAAGAAGATACTAGGCGAAATCCAGGACGGAACCTTTGCCCGTAACTGGATCCTTGAGAACCAGGCCAACCGTCCCTTCTTCAACAACAAGAGGAAGATGGAGCAGGAAAGCCAGATCGAAACAGTAGGCAAGGAACTCAGAAAAATGATGAGCTGGAACAAATAATCGTTTCGGACTATAAATCTCGAAAGGAGGACGGTCAATATGCCTAACAGAGTATATATATTCGACACTACCCTGAGAGACGGCGAACAGTCTCCCGGGTGCAGTATGAACTTGCAGGAAAAAATCGAAGTAGCGAAACAACTTGAAAGATTAAAGGTAGATGTAATCGAAGCAGGCTTTGCCATATCCTCTCCCGGTGATTTCCAGTCGGTAAAATCGATTGCCGAAACGGTTAAGAATTGTACCGTAGCCAGCCTTTCAAGAGCTCGCACCGAGGATATCGACAGGTCATGGGAAGCCATAAAAAACGCTGTGAGTCCGAGGATACATGTTTTTATCGCAACTTCCCCCATTCATATGGAATATAAGCTCAGGATGTCTCCGGATCAGGTTCTGGAGAGAGCAGTCGAAATGGTCAAATATGCAAAGAGATACTGTTCCGACATTGAGTTCTCTGCAGAGGACGCCACAAGGAGCGATCCGGAGTTCTTGTACCGGGTTTTCGAAGCGGTAATAAATGCAGGCGCTACGGTAATCAATGTTCCTGACACTGTAGGCTATACAACGCCTGATGAATTCTACAGGCTTATATCAAACATAAAAAGCAATGTATCGAACATAGACAAGGCCATTATCTCAGTGCATTGCCACAATGACCTTGGAATGGCTGTGGCAAACACGCTGGCCGCGGCAAGAGCGGGAGCAACGCAGCTTGAATGCACTATCAACGGAATAGGCGAGCGTGCGGGAAATGCAGCCATGGAAGAGATAGTCATGGCCCTGAAAACCAGATCTCAGCTTTTTGATGTGGACTGCAGGGTGGACACTACCCAAATCTACAGATCATCGAAGCTTATCAGCAGTATAACCGGTGTCTCGGTCCAGCCCAACAAGGCAATAGTGGGGGCCAATGCCTTTGCCCACGAGTCAGGGATCCATCAGCACGGAGTCCTGGCAAACAAAACTACATATGAGATCATGACGCCGGAGTCCATAGGCCTTTCGAGAAATACCATGGTATTGGGCAAGCATTCTGGCAGACACGCCTTTGAAGACAGGCTGAGATCACTGGGCTATAACCTGACAAAGGAAGAGCTCGATGAAACCTTCCAGAAGTTCAAAGTGCTGGCCGACAAGAAAAAAGTCGTTCAGGATGCCGACCTTGAGGTCCTGCTGCAGCACAAGGCTGTTGAAGTCCCTGAAACTTACAGGCTTGACCGCTTCGTAATCAATACCGGCAATACCATTACCGCCACTGCGTCGGTCCGCCTGATCAAGTTCAACGGTGATGAGCAGATAATCGAAGAGGTCTCAACAGGAGACGGACCTATAGATGCGGCATTCAAAGCCATCGACAAAATTGCCGGGATCTCGTTCACACTTGAGGATTATTCGCTGCGGTCGGTAACCGAAGGCCAGGATGCCCAGGGTGAAGCATATGTAAAGATTCGTTCAAATTCTAAAGTTTACACAGGTAAAGGCGTAAGCACCGACGTTTTTGAGGCCAGCGTTCTTTCATATGTAAATGCCATCAACAAGATGATCTATGAAGAAAAACTGTTTGACCGGATTTAACTTTATGTTTGCGCGAGAGGGATGATATAAATGCCACAAAGAGTCGAAATATTTGATTCAACACTGAGAGACGGAGCGCAGGCTGAAGGTATCTCGTTCTCGGTGGAAGATAAGCTGAAAATAGTAAAAGCGCTTGATGAACTTGGGATCTCATATATAGAGGCCGGAAATCCCGGCTCCAATCCCAAGGATATTGAGTTCTTCGAAAAGATGAGGACCATGCCCCTGAAAAATGCCAGGTTAACGGCATTCGGCAGCACCAGACGCAGGGATACGACCGTTGAGAATGATAAAAATGTTCAGTCGCTGGTATCGGCTTTCACTCCCGCTGTGGCCATATTCGGCAAATCATGGGACTTCCATGTTACCGAAATAATAAAGACCACTCTGGAAGAGAACCTGAAAATGGTCAAAGAGACCCTTGCATATTTCAAAAAGCTGGGCAAGGAAGTGATTTTCGACGCTGAGCATTTCTTTGATGGCTACAGTTCCAATCCCGAATACGCATTCAAGGTCCTGGAAGCCGCTGTGGAAGGCGGGGCCGACTGCCTGGTGCTGTGCGACACCAACGGGGCATGCTTCCCGAGCACCGTATTTGAACTGGTCAGGAAAGTGAAAGAAACCTTCAAAGTCAAGGTGGGCATCCATGCTCACAACGACTGCGGAATGGCGGTCGCCAATTCCATATTGGCTGTTGAGGCCGGGGCTGAGCATGTCCAGGGCACGTATATTGGTTTTGGCGAAAGATGCGGTAATGCGAACCTCAGTACCATCATACCGAACCTGCAGCTTAAAAAGGGTATACACTGCATTCCGGAGGACAGGATGAGCAGCCTGACCTTCACCGCAAGGAAGTTAGCTGAGATAGCAAATATATCGCTCAACAAGCGTGATCCTTATGTGGGAAGCAGCGCATTTGCCCATAAGGGCGGAATGCACATCGACGGAGTATGCAAGGCATCGGCTTCCTTCGAGCATATCGATCCCGAGCTTGTGGGCAACAAGAGAAGGTTTTTGATGTCCGAGGTTTCAGGCAGAAACACAATACTGGAAAAGATCCGTGAGATAAATCCGTCGATCAACAAGGAGTCAGCAGAGACACAGGCCATTATCCAGAAGCTCAAAGAGCTTGAGCACGAGGGCTACCAGTTTGAAGGAGCCGAAAGCTCATTTGAGCTCATCATAAGAAAACAGCTAGGAAAGTATAAGCCGTTCTTTGAGCTCGAAAAATTCAAGCTTATGACCGAACAGCCCGACAGAGGCAGCCAGTCGGCATCAGCGCTTATAAAGATAAAGGTAGACGGAGTGTCGGAAATAACTGCCGCTGAAGGCGACGGTCCGGTACATGCTCTCGACAGAGCATTGAGAAAGGCTCTGGAGGTATTCTATCCCGAGCTGTCTCATGTTCACCTGACTGACTTCAAGGTGCGCGTTATAGATTCAAGATCTGCAACGGCAGCAAAGGTCAGGGTTTTGATAGAATCCACCGACGGCGAAACATCATGGACTACAGTGGGAGTTTCGAGAGACATAATCGAAGCAAGCTGGATTGCGCTTGTGGACTCTATCGAATACAAGCTTTTAAAAGAACTTGAAAAGAAGATCAAAGTATATATATGACGGGAGGTATAACTATGGGAATGACGATGACACAAAAGATTCTGGCGGCCCATACCGGCCTTGAGAAAGTGGTTCCGGGCCAGTTGATAGAAGCAGATCTCGATTTGGTGCTGGGAAATGACATAACCTCTCCCGTCGCTGTAAAAGAATTCAACAAAACAGGACTGGACAAGGTTTTTGATAAAAGCAAGGTCGCCATTGTTCCTGATCATTTTACGCCCAATAAGGATATAAAGGCAGCCGAGCAGTGCAAGTTTATACGCGAATTTGCCTGCCGGATGGATATAGAAAACTATTTCGAGGTCGGCGAGATGGGAATAGAGCATTGCCTGATCCCTGAGAAAGGTCTGGCCGTTCCAGGTGACGTTATCATCGGAGCTGATTCCCACACTTGCACCTACGGTGCTCTGGGAGCTTTTTCGACCGGTGTGGGCAGTACTGATATGGCAGCGGGCATGGCTACAGGCAAATGCTGGTTCAAGGTGCCTTCGGCCCTGAAGTTCGTACTTAAGGGAAAACCCCAGGGCTGGGTTTCAGGAAAGGATATAATCCTGCATATCATAGGCATGATTGGCGTAGACGGAGCCTTGTACAAGTCTATGGAGTTTATGGGCGACGGTCTTAAAAACCTTACCATGGATGACAGGTTCACCATGGCCAACATGGCCATCGAAGCCGGAGCAAAGAACGGCATATTCATGGTCGACGAGCGTACCATCGAGTATGTGAAGGAACACTCAACAAAGCCGTACAAGATTTATGAGCCTGATGAAGATGCCGTATATGACGAGGTTTATGAAATAGATCTGAGCAGTATAAGACCAACAGTAGCATTTCCTCATCTGCCCGACAATACCCGCACCATCGATGAGGTCGGGGATATAGAGATCGATCAGGTCGTTATAGGTTCGTGCACTAACGGCCGCATGGAGGACCTGAGGGTGGCTGCTAAGATCCTCAGAGGCAGAAAGGTGAAAAAGGGAGTACGCTGCATAGTCTTCCCCGGCACGCAGAACATTTACCTGCAGGCATTGAAGGAAGGACTGGTGGAAGATATCGTGAAAGCCGGAGCGGTATTCTCGACTCCTACCTGCGGTCCCTGTCTGGGAGGTCACATGGGTATTCTTGCAAAAGGCGAGAGGGCTGTTTCCACCACCAACCGCAACTTTGTAGGCAGAATGGGACACGTGGAATCCGAAGTCTATCTTGCCAGCCCTGCGGTAGCGGCAGCTTCGGCCATCACCGGCAGAATCACCGACCCCGACAAAATAAAATGAGTTTAGGGGACGGAGACTTTGACTCATTTTGTGTGTGTAATGGGGACGGACCTCTATGCACATTTTGTGTGTAATGGGGACGGACCTCTATGCACATTTTGTGCAAAGGGGACAGTCCTTTGAAAGGAGGCCAATATGAAAGCAAAAGGCAAAGTATTCAGATATCAGGACAATGTTGACACAGACGTAATAATCCCGGCACGCTACCTGAACACAAGCGACCCTGCTGAGCTTGCAAAGCACTGCATGGAGGATATAGACAAGGATTTTATAAAGAATGTGAAACCGGGAGATATAATCGTGGCAGGCAAAAATTTCGGCTGTGGCTCATCAAGGGAGCATGCACCTATTGCCATTAAGGCAGCCGGTGTATCATGTGTTATAGCCAAAACCTTCGCCCGGATATTCTTTAGAAACTCCATTAATATAGGTTTGCCCATACTGGAATGTGAAGAGGCAGTAGACGGAACAGATGCGGACGATGAGGTCGAGGTGGATTTTACAACGGGAACCATCAGAAACCTTACCAAAGGTACGACGTATACTACCCAGCCATTCCCGGAGTTCATGCAGAAAATAATCCAGGCCGAGGGCTTGATCAATTACATCAAAGGATAATATGACGATTTGTCATTCTGAGCGAAGCGAAGAATCTATGACCAGCATTGATTACAAAAAAGATCCTTCGGTCGCAGGCGGCATTATGTCGCCTTCTCCCTCAGGATGACACGGGAAAAACGCTGTAGATGTCATATAGTACTTTTGATTCAGCAGGATAGACAGTCTTTAAGCATATGTCATTCTGAGCGAAGCGAAGAATCTATAAGAAATTAAGTGGTTGTCTGCAGAGAAAAATGATTTCAAATCAAAGGAGGTTCCCATGGATTATAAACTTGCAGTTATTCCCGGTGACGGGATTGGCCCCGAGATCGTTGATCAGGCTATAAAGGTGCTTTACAGGATCGGACAGAAATATGGCCATAGATTTGAATATAATATGCTTCTGGCAGGTGGCTGCGCTATTGACGCCACAGGAAAGCCTCTTCCCGAGGAAACTGTTGAGGTCTGCAGAAAGAGCGATGCAGTTATCCTGGGGGCTGTGGGCGGCTATAAATGGGATACACTTCCCGGTCATCTCAGACCGGAAATGGCATTGCTGGGTCTTAGAGGCCAATTGGGATTGTTCGCAAATTTAAGACCTGCCGTTATTTACGATGAGCTTAAGGAAGCTTGTCCTTTAAAGCCTGAAATCATAGGAGACAGTATAGATATCATGGTGGTCCGTGAGCTTACCGGGGGAATATATTTCGGAGAAAGAGGCCACCGTGAAGGGAAACTGGGACAGGAAGCCTTTGATACAGAATGCTACAGTGTATATGAAGTAGAAAGAATAGCAAGGACAGCTTTTGAGATAGCAAGGAAGCGCAGGGCAAAAGTCACCAGCGTTGATAAGGCCAATGTTCTGGAAAGCTCAAGATTATGGCGCGAGGTCGTAATTAAAGTATCAAAGGATTATCCGGATGTTGTTCTGGAACATATGTACGTTGATAATGCGGCAATGCAGCTTGTCAGAAGACCCGGACAGTTCGATGTTATAGTTACGGGCAACATGTTCGGTGACATTCTTTCCGATGAGGCCAGCATGATAACAGGCTCCATCGGCATGCTGCCATCTGCCAGCCTTGGAGAGAACAGCTTTGGTCTTTATGAGCCTATTCATGGTTCTGCGCCCGATATCGCCGGCCAGGACAAGGCAAATCCTATAGCAACAATTCTGTCGATTGCCATGATGCTGAAATATTCTTTCAATCTTGACGCTGAAGCAAGGAATATTGAAGACGCCGTGAACAAGGTGCTTAAGGAAGGATACAGGACGGGAGACATCATGAGCGAAGGTAAGACTCTTGTTGGAACCAACCTCATGGGAGATCTTATCGCAGAAAGAATCTGACTTTGAAAGGTGTGAATATAATGCGCAGTGATGCAGTAAAAAAAGGTGTTGAAAGAGCGCCTCACAGATCTTTGTTCAAAGCGCTGGGCCTGACCGATGAAGAAATGAAACGTCCTTTGATTGGAATAGTCAGCGCAAAGAGCGAGGTCGTTCCCGGGCATATGCATCTGGATAAAATAGCCGAAGCTGTCAAAGCGGGAATCCGTCTGGCTGGAGGAACACCGATGGAATTTCCGTCAATAGGCGTGTGCGACGGCATAGCCATGGGGCATATCGGCATGCACTATTCCCTGCCTTCCAGGGAGCTTATAGCCGACAGCATAGAATCTATGGCGCTGGCCCAGGGATTTGACGGACTGGTCCTTATACCCAACTGTGATAAGATCGTGCCGGGCATGCTGATGGGAGCGGCTCGCCTCAACATTCCGGCCATAGTGGTCAGTGGCGGCCCTATGCTGGCAGGAAGGACTCAGGGTAAAGGAATCAGCCTTACCGATATGTTCGAGGCCGTTGGCGCTGTTAAGGCAGGGAAAATGAATGAGAGCGAAATGTGTTCACTGGAAAACAGCTCATGCCCAAGCTGTGGTTCCTGTTCGGGAATGTTCACTGCCAACAGCATGAACTGTCTTACCGAAGCCATTGGCATGGCTCTTCCCGGAAACGGCACTATTCCGTCTGTTTATTCTGAACGTCTGCGCCTTGCAAAACTAACGGGCATGAAGATCATGGAGCTTGTTGAGAAGGATATAAAACCAAGGGATATAATAACACCAAAATCGCTGCATAATGCGCTTTCAGTGGATATGGCACTGGGATGCAGCACCAACAGCATGCTCCACCTGCCTGCAATAGCTTATGAAGCAGGTGTCCATTTCGATCTTGATATGGCCAACGAAATCAGTGAAAGAACGCCTAACCTGTGCAAGCTTGCCCCTGCCGGAAATCATTTCGTTGAGGATCTTTATGCTGCCGGCGGAGTATACGCCGTCATGAAGGAGCTATCCAAAGCAGGCCTGCTCAATGAAGACTGTCTTACGGTAACAGGAAAGACCATAGGCGAAAACATTTCGACTGCTGCAAATATAAATCCAAATGTAATCAGACCGATCGACAATCCTTATTCCAAAACAGGAGGCATAGCTGTTCTCAAAGGCAATCTTGCCCCCAACGGTAGCGTTGTCAAGAGAAGCGCTGTCGCGAAGGAAATGCTGGTACACGAAGGACCTGCAAGAGTCTTCGATTCTGAGGATGATGCGATAAAGGCAATTTTGGACGGTAAGATCAATAAGGGCGAAGTCGTGGTGATACGCTATGAGGGTCCCAGAGGTGGCCCGGGTATGCGTGAGATGCTGATGCCGACTTCAGCTCTGGCAGGAATGGGTCTGGATGCCGATGTTGCCCTTATTACCGACGGGCGCTTCAGCGGAGCCACCAGAGGCGCATGCATCGGACATGTGTCTCCCGAAGCCGCAGAAGGCGGAACCATAGCACTTGTGCAGGACGGCGACATTATTGCCATCGATATGAATGCCTGCACATTGACTTTAAAGGTTCCGGACAGTGAGCTTGAAAACAGAAGAAAAGCCTGGGTGTGCCCCAAGCCCAAGATTTCAAACGGGTATCTTGCAAGATACGCGAAATTCGTGACATCGGCCAGCGAAGGTGCTGTGCTGAAGATTTAGGAGGTATTTTGCTTTGAAACTGACAGGTGCTGAGATTCTTGTTGAGTGCCTGCTGGAGCAGGGAGTCGACACCATATTCGGCTTTCCCGGCGGTGCCGTATTGAATATTTATGACGCTTTATATAAATATCAGGATAAGATCAGGCATATACTGACCTCCCATGAGCAGGGAGCAGCACATGCAGCCGACGGTTATGCAAGGGCTTCTGGAAAGGTGGGCGTATGCCTTGCCACATCAGGGCCTGGAGCGACAAATCTTGTAACGGGAATCGCGACAGCATATATGGATTCTATCCCCATGGTCGCAATCACTGGCAATGTGCCCTTAAGCCTGCTTGGCAAGGACAGCTTCCAGGAGGTCGATATTACAGGCATCACCATGCCCATCACAAAGCATAACTTTATCGTAAAGCGTGTGGAGGATCTTGCCGACATCGTCAGAAGAGCCTTCAGGATCGCCAGGGAAGGAAGGCCGGGTCCGGTCCTGATAGATATTCCCAAGGATATAACTGCGCAAAAGACCGATTATGTAAAGAAACAACCCGAGGTTATCGAAAGATCCACCGAGTACATAAGCGACAAGGCTGTTGAACAGGCACTGGAGCTTCTGAACAGCAGCGAGAAGCCTCTGGTTTACGCAGGCGGGGGAGTTTGCGCGTCGGATGCTGCAGAGGAGCTTCTGGAATTTGCTGAGAAACTCAATGCTCCCGTGACTTTAAGTCTAATGGGCATGGGCGCATTTCCTGCCACCCACGAACTTTATACCGGTATGGTAGGAATGCACGGTACAAAAACATCGAACATGGCAGTTACCGAATGCGATCTGCTCGTGGCCATAGGAGCCCGTTTCAGTGACCGTGTCATCAGCAAGCTTGAGAGGTTTGCGCCGAAAGCGAAGATCCTTCATATCGATGTGGATGAGGCTGAGGTAAACAAGAACATAAGATCCGAGTGCCATATCATCGGCGACGTGAAAGCTGTTTTGAAGCGCATCAATACGGGGATCATTCCTAAGGACAGGAGCCAGTGGCATGACTATATAAATGATCTGAAGAGAAGGTATCCTTTGCATACAGAGAGCGATGATCTGACACCCCAGTATATCCTCGACAAAATATATGAAATAACCGGCGGGGATGCCATCATATCCACCGAGGTTGGCCAGCATCAGATCTGGACCGCTCAGTATTATAAATTTACAAAGCCCCGTACCATGATCACATCGGGTGGTCTCGGAACCATGGGCTTTGGTCTTGGCGCTTCCATAGGTGCTCAGATAGCCCGTCCCGACAAGAGAGTGATCAATATAGCCGGGGACGGAAGCTTCAGGATGAACCTGACCGAGCTGGCAACAGCCGTTGAATATGATCTGCCTGTCATTGTGGTCATCATGAACAATCATGCTCTGGGAATGGTACGTCAGTGGCAGAACATGTTCTATGACAGGCGTTATTCACAGACCACGCTTGACAGGACTACCGATTTCGTCAAGCTTGCAGAGGCATTCGGGGCTTACGGATTCAACCTGACCAGGAAGGAAGATACCGAAAGCATATTAAGAAAAGCCCTTGACTTAAAAAAGACTGTGGTGATAAACTGCGAGATCAACCGGGATCTCAAGGTGTTGCCTATGGTCCCTCCGGGAGCAGCACTTGAGGAAGTTGTGGTAAGCGAGTCCGACATAATCAACAACTGAGTATAGGGGACGGAGACTTTTACTCAAACGGAGAAAATGAGTGAAATCCTCCGTCCCCTAAACTCATTTATTTTACTCTAGTATGAGCAATATATTACAATAAAGAGCAATTTCTTGACAAAAGAAAAAAAGCGAAATAACATATTGGTATTGGGAAAAGTAAGGCTCTCAATGGGAGCTTTTTTTGTGCTGAAACAGGAGGTTGTCTACATATGGGGAGACTTTTTGGAACAGACGGAGTCAGAGGTGTTGCAAACACAGAGCTTACAGGTGAACTGGCATACCAGCTTGGCCGTGCCGGAGCTTACGTGCTGGCAAGTGAAGCGCACCACAAACCCAGGATCCTGGTCGGAAAAGATACAAGAAGATCGAGCGACATGCTCGAGAAAGCTCTGGTCGCAGGCATCTGCTCTGCAGGAGCCGACGCTGTTCTGGCAGGTTTCATTCCCACTCCCGCAATAGCTTACCTGGTCCGTAAATATGGCTTCGATGCGGGAGTTGTCATATCTGCATCCCATAACCCTGCCGAATTCAACGGCATCAAGTTTTTCAACACTCAGGGATACAAGCTTTCGGATGAACTGGAGGAAAGGATCGAAGCCATAATTCTCGATAAATCCGAGGAAGTGCCAAGTCCAATGGGTAAGGATGTAGGCATAACAACAGAGCTTGAGACGGCAGTCGATGATTATGTCGAATTTGCGACCGGAACCATAAACTGTGATCTTAAGGGTTTAAAAATCGCTGTTGACTGTGCAAACGGCGCAATATACAAGGCTGCGCCAAAGGCGATCAGCAAATTAGGGGCTGAATTGTTTGTTATATGCGATGAGCCTGATGGACTGAACATCAATGCAGGATGCGGTTCAACCCACATAGAGAGACTGATGAAATTCACCGTTGAGAATAAATGTGACGTAGGACTTGCATTCGACGGCGATGCAGACAGGGTACTGGCGGTCGATGAAAACGGAAGCCTGGTCGACGGAGACAAGATGATGTCCATAATCGGTCTCAGCATGAAGAAGAAGGGACTGTTGAATCATGAAACCATCGTGGCAACCGTTATGAGCAATCTTGGACTGGACGTTATGGCAAGAGAAAACGGCATAAATATTGTAAAAACGACTGTTGGAGACCGGTATGTGCTTGAAAAAATGCTCGAAGGCGATTACATGCTGGGTGGCGAACAGTCGGGACATATTATCATAAGGACCCATAACACCACCGGAGATGGTCTCGTTACAGCATTGCAGCTTTTGCAGGTGCTGAAGGAATCTGGCAGGAAGCTGTCTGAACTCGCAGGTATCATGAACGTGTTCCCTCAGGTACTTAAGAATGCCCGGGTCGATAACAGCAAGAAATATAAGTATCTGGAGGATCCGGTCATTGCAGAGGAGTGCCGCAGGCTTGAAGAAACGTTCCATGGCGAAGGCCGCGTTCTTATAAGACCTTCGGGTACCGAACCGCTGGTAAGAGTAATGATAGAAGGCCGTGATCAGGAGTATATAACAAGCAAAGCAACAGAGCTCGTCAGGCTGATCGAGGAACGCTTAGGATAAATTTGACATGGACATAGAAGTCAGAATAAAATGGTAATAAGAAATGCATTAGAAACTGCCGGACAGGAGGATAGTGATACAGGCAGTACAAAAAGCGCCAGAACCAGAGCTTTTCTGGTTGACGAGGAGAGGGAGGTTATCGAAGTTTTCGGCGGAAACCCTCCGGTGTGCCACCATCGGCAGGCATATACAAATACTGTCGGCAACGACAGGAACAAAATTATGCCACGTGGATTGATGCATTTCTCCATATTTTCACCATAAACTATATGAAAAGACTGATGATTCATAAGGTAAGCGGCTGCATACCTTAATTTACGACGCTCTTTTGAAGATGTCCGTTTTTGGGATGCTGCGCCGTCTTTTAGTCCTCATTATTTTATTTGAATGAAGGAGAGTTTTATTATGTGCGGAATAGTTGGATATATAGGAAATAAAAATGTCACCTCTGTTTTGCTGAACGGCCTTAAAAAGCTGGAATACAGAGGATATGATTCGGCTGGGATAGCCATTCTGGATGAGAACAGGATATCAGTGATCAAAACGAAGGGACGCCTTTATGTCCTGGAAGAGAAGCTAAAAAACGAGAATCTGAATGGTTTCGTCGGCATAGGCCATACCAGATGGGCCACCCATGGGGAGCCGAATGATGTAAACTCCCATCCCCACATCAGCAATAACGGGAAAATAGCCGTTGTACATAACGGAATAATCGAGAACTACCTGAAGCTCAAGGATTTTCTCACAGGAAAGGGTTATGTGTTCAGGTCAGAGACTGACACCGAGGTCATTGCCCATTTGATCGAGTACAACTACAAAGGAGACCTGTTAAAGGCTGTCATGAACACCATGAATGATGTGGAAGGAGCATATGCCCTTGGGGTCGTTTGCACCGATTTTCCCGACAGATTCATTGCCGCAAGAAAGGACAGCCCGCTGATAGTGGGCATCGGCGAAAATGAAAACTTCATAGCCTCTGATATTCCGGCCATTCTGGAATATACCCGGGATGTCTATATACTGGAGGATAAGGAGATCGTGAGCATCACGGCAGAAGGGGCTGAAATATACAATCTTCTGGGAGAAAGGGTTCAGAAGGAAATATTCCATGTGGACTGGGACGTATCATCTGCAGAAAAAGGCGGTTATGAGCACTTCATGATGAAGGAGATCTGCGAGGAGCCTTCGGTGATCAAAGCAACCATCAGTCCCAGGATACAGGATGACAGGATAGTATTTGAGAAATTCAATATTTCCGACGATTTTATCAGAAACTGCGAAAAGGTAAATATAATAGCATGCGGAACCGCATACCACGCCGGTGTGATCGGGAAATACGCCATAGAAAAGCTTGCCCGGATACCGGTTGAGGTCGAAGTGGCGTCAGAATTCCGTTATCGTGACCCGATGGTCAATGACAAACAGCTTACCATCGTCATAAGCCAGTCCGGAGAGACTCTGGATACTCTCATGGCCATGAGGGAGGCGAAGAAGAGGGGATCCCTGACTATCGGTATCGTCAATGTCGCAGGCAGTTCCATAGCCCGTGAAGCAGACAATGTCATATATACATGGGCCGGCCCTGAGATCGCGGTAGCTTCGACAAAGGCATACAATACACAGCTTGCGGCAGTTTATCTATTTGCCCTGTACCTTGCCAGGGCAAGGGGAAAAATAGACGACGGGACATATCAGGGACTTCTGCAGCAGCTTCAGATGCTTCCTCAGCAAGTGGAATCGGTTCTAAAGGAAAGAGAGAACATCCAGAAGTTTGCCAGCCAGCACTTCAATGCAAGAAGCGTGTTTTTCATCGGAAGGAACATGGACTATGCCCTTTCAATGGAAGGCTCACTGAAGCTCAAGGAAATTTCCTATATCCATTCCGAGGCATATGCCGGCGGTGAGCTTAAACACGGAACCATCGCGCTCATTGAGGATGGCACACTGGTCATATGCCCGCTTACCCAGGATTACCTCTTTGAGAAAATGATAAGCAATATCAGGGAGGTAAAAGCCCGCGGAGCGGTGGTCCTCGCCATAACTGCGAAGAAAAACGAGGAAGAGGTAAGAAAAGTTGCCGACGAGGTCATCACCATTCCCGACATGGATCCTCTGTTCGCGCCAGTGGTGGCAGTGACTCCCCTTCAACTGTTCGCCTATTATGTTTCAGTCATGAAGGGTAACGATGTGGATAAGCCAAGGAATCTGGCCAAAAGTGTTACTGTTGAGTAGAAAAAGAGCCCGGAATCAAGCAATTGTATAATTCAAATAAAGTTCACTCCATGAAAATAAAGTTCGCTCTATAAAAATAAAGTTCGTTCCAAAATCCCGTAGCAGATGCAGGAGCAATCTTCATTTGCTGCGGGGTTTGTTTTTTGCAAGTAAAAGGGGCTGAAAGGGTTAAGGTATAAGGGATAAGACTGAAGGTATTGATTTTAAAGGGATTAAGAGTATTATATATTGATACCTGAATCAAAAAAGAATAGAAAAAGCACATGAGAAGATGCAACCTTATACCTTTTTCCTTGCACCTTGTCCCTATTCGGAACCGACTTTATTATAAAAAAAGGTATAAGGAATAAGGAAATAGTGTTAATAAATGGGATAAAAATATGGAAATGTAGAGCGGACTTTATTATATGGAAGAGATTAGGAGAATAGGGTTAAGGTGAGAAGGGATAAGGGTTTGAGGGGTTTTGGTTTGGAGCGGAGTTTATTTTAAATATACATAGTTAGGGGTATGGATTTTTAGGTAAAAGGAACAAGAGAAATGAAATAAATAATAAAGTCGACTCTGTGATAATAAAGTTGTTCCATAAATAAAATAAAGTTATTCCAAGAATAGATTCTTATGTTCTTGGTTAATTCCGTGAACTTGTATGTTTGATGAATGGGATAAAATTAAGATGTTCTGTAAAATAGGTAATTGAATTTAATGGAAAAATGGAGGAGAAAAAGTAAATAAAGTTGTTCTTTTTACAGGGAAAAGGGATAAGGAAAGAAAAATATAATCCTTTGTAATCTGCATGATAAGTAGATTACAAAGGATTTATTTATAAAAAGGATGCATAACTTAATTCCTTATACCTTGTATCTTAATCCCGTTCCGAAGGAATGACTTTATTTTAATCTGAACGACTTTAATTGATGTTTACTGTTTACGCCGCCGCAAAATGTCAGTAAGCTGACGGTATTGCCTGTCCAGTTATTGATGGATATAATGTCCATATCATCATAGAGAAAGGAAAGCGCTTCTATTTTAATGTACCAATGTTCGAGCAAGGGTACCAGAAGCGCCAACCACGGTATGGTCATTGTATCAAATTATGAACTGATTGAAAAGAGTAAGTCCGGAGTTTTTTGTTAGGAATCTGGAGCAGGTAT